>JBAXES010000208.1:0-6924 GCA_037140315.1 Chloroflexales bacterium | reverse complement strand
CAACCAGCTCGTCGGCCTCGGCGACACGGTCTGGGACGATCTGAACCGTAACGGCATCCAGGACGCGGGCGAGCCAGGGGTGCCCGGCGTCACCGTCACGCTCTATAACGCCAGCACGAACACGCAGGTAGGCACACCACAGATCACCGACGCCTACGGCTACTACCAGTACGTGCAACTGCCGCCCGACCGCTACTACCTGGTCTTCAGCGACCTGCCGACGGGCTACTTCTTCACGCCGCAGGGCCAGGGCGACAATAGCGCCGCCGACAGCGACGCAGACCCGATCAGCGGACAGACGGCGGTCATCGATCTGCTGAGCAACCAGTCCGAGCCCGCCTGGGACGCCGGTATCTACACGCTGGCCAGCATGGGCGACCGGGTCTGGCTTGATGTGAACGGGAACGGCGTGCAGGACGCGGGCGAGGCGGGGGCGAACGATCTCGTCGTCACACTCTATCGCGCCGACGGGACGGAGGTCGCGCACACCACCACCGCCGCCGTTGACGGCGAGGACGGGATCTACCGCTTTAGCGATCTGCTGCCCGACCGCTACTACCTGACCTTCAGCGGCCTGCCGGCGGGCTACATCTTCAGCCCAACCGACAGCGGTGCCAGCGACACGCTCGACAGCGACGCCGACCAAGCCAGCGGCAAAACCAGTACCTTCGGCCTCACCAGCGGTGCGAGCGACCTGAGCCGAGACGCCGGGGTCTACCTGCCGGCCAGCGTGGGCGGACGGGTCTGGGACGACAGCAACACCAACGGCATCTTCGAGAGCGGAGAGGCGGGCATCGCGGGGGTGGTAGAAGTGCTCTACCACAGCGACGGCAGCCTAGCTGCAAAGAGCGTGACCGACAACGACGGACGATACGTCTTCAGCGCGCTCGGAGCGGGCGACTACTACCTGCAGTTCTACACACAGCTAGGGTGGGGGATCAGCCCGCAGGGTCAGGGCGGAGATACCGATACGCCGAGCAGCGCAGACCCGAGCAGCGGGCGCACCGCCGTATTCACGCTGGCCGCCGGTAGCAACGACCTGAGTTGGTGGGCGGGGATGTCGCGCTTGCCGACGGTGATAACACTACAGAGCTTCACGGTCGAGCGACAGGCCGACGGCAACTTGCTGAGCTGGGAGACGAGCGCTGAGCTGAACAACGCCGGGTTCGCCATCTACCGCAGCGCCACGGGGCTGCGGGCTGATGCGGAGCTGGTGGCGAGCGAGCTGGCGGCGCGGGGCGTCGGCGGGGCTGGCGCGCGCTACAGCTGGCTCGACGCTAGCGCGAGCCCGCAGGTGAGCTACAGCTACTGGCTAGCGGCGCTTGAGTTCAGCGGGGCGCGCCGCGAGTACCCCCTGAACCAGCCGGACACACTGCAGCGCACGACCATCATGCTGCCATTCTTGATCACAGGCCAGCGCACGATCATCATGCTGCCGCTCTTCGCCCACTAGACACCAGAGATGCGGCTACACCTGCTGGCATGTGGGGGCCTGTGTAATTTACAGCACACAATGGCGATGCCCAGAGGTGTCGTAAAAGCCCTGTTCACATTGTCATATTATTCAATTTTAACTAATGCTATGCTATAATAAACAAAATTCTTCTGCTGACGGAGCTGAGCTATGTACGTGCGCTGGATTGTACGACGGCATAAAAACGCCAATATTGCTGACACCAGCTTTTTCGACGCGTACCTTGTTGAAAGCTACCGCGATCAAAAGGGCGCGCCGCGCCAGCGCACCGTCTGCTACCTCGGGAACATCCGCCAGATCGGCGACCAATTCCCCACCATCGAGCGCGAGATCTTCCTGCTGCGTGCCGAGCGGATCTTAGAGTCGATCGAAGAGCTGAGCGACAGCGACCGCCAGGAGGTCATCGAAGACCTGCGGCATCGGGTGCCACCGCTCAACCACGATGAGGTAATCTGGGCCTTCACCGAGAACCTGCGCTGGTACAAGCTCTGGTGGGAGGAGCACGGCGGCGGCCCGAGCGATCAGGAGATCCTGCGCATTATTCAGTCGGCCCGCGGGCGAGTCGGGCCACTCTAATGCGATAGGTATCATCTCGTCGCCCACGTGCGCTATACTACAAGGGTTCTTGCGAGGGCTAGCGCGGCCCAGTGAACACTGGTATACCACAGACAACGCTTATGGATCGCAGCACGATCTTGCTGGTTGACGATAATCCGCAGATCCTCGCCATCCTGTCGGATCTCCTCCGCCCCCTCGACTACCGTCTCTTCTGCGCCATGAACGGCAGCGAGGCCCTAGAGCTAGCGGCTGAGAATCGGCCCGACCTCGTGCTGCTCGATGTGATGATGCCGGGGATGGACGGATTCAGCGTCTGCCAGGCCCTGCGGGCCGACCCACAGCTGGCCAAAGTGCCCGTGATCATGATCACCGCCCTCGACGACCGCGCCTCACGGCTCCGCGGATTCGAGGCCGGCGCGGACGACTTTATCGGCAAGCCGTTCGACTATGTCGAGCTGCGCACCCGTGTCGCCACCATCCTCCGGCTCAACCGCTACCGCCTGCTGCTTGAGGAGCAAGGGCGGACGGCCGTCGAGAAGGCCCGCTTCGCATGGGTGGTCGAGCAGTCGGACGACGGCTACGTGATCATCGACACCAACCACCGCATCCAGTACAGCAACCAGCGGGCGCGCGAACTGCTGAGTATCGGTGAGGATGAGCCAGAGTCCTTCCTCCACTGCGTCTCCCGCCAGTATAGCTTTGTCACCCAGCTGACCTGGGCCTCATGGCCACAGCCCCTACCCAATGGCGCGCCGCGCCTGCTGGTGCGCCCCGAGACGACCACCGCCGCCGAGTTCTGGATCCAGGTTGACCTGGCCGCACAGCCCCCGGGCGGCGACGACCGGCCCGTGGTGCGCCTGCGCGATGTGACCACCCAGATCACCTCGCAGCGCGATATGTGGACCTTCCACGCCATGGTCGCCCATAAAATGCGCACGCCCCTGGTGAGCATCCTGGGCGGGCTCACCCTGATCAACGACGGCACCGCCACGATGAGTCGCGAGGGGATAGCGCGCATCGCCGGAGTTGCCATCGCCGGAGCCCGCCGGCTCCAGGGCGAGATCGAGGATATCCTCAACTACATGCGCCCCCCGGCCGACCTCTACGGCAGCGACCAGATCACCATCAACGACCTGGACAAGATGGTGATCGCGATCGCCGCCGATCTTCAGATCGCGCAGATCGAGACCATCTGCCACGACATCAACACCAACCGGCGCATCGCCCTGACGCGGCACAGCATCGACGTGGCCCTGCGAGAGCTGCTGAAGAACGCGCAGAAGTTTCACCCGACGCACTCGCCCCAGGTCAGCGTGACCATCGCCCTCGCCGCCGCCGACCAGATCATCCTGCGCGTGGCCGACAATGGGTCGAGCCTCTCGCCAGAGCAGATCAGCTCGGCATGGCGCCCCTACTACCAGGGCGAGCGCAGCTTCACCGGGCAGATCGAGGGCATGGGCCTCGGGCTGGCACTGGTGGCGCGGATCATCTACGCGGTAGGCGGGCGCTGCGTGATCGCGAACCGCAGCGACGGCCCGGGCGTGGTGGTTGAGCTGCTCCTGCCCCTGGCACGGCGGATGTGAGTGCTGAGTGCTGAGTGCTGAATGGTTAGGTTCGAACATTCAACACTCAACATTCAACTGTTTGACGCGACTCTCGCGATCTGCTACTCTGTCCGCCTGATAGGGACGGGCGTACACTGAGGAGAGATCTACCGTGCGGATTGCGATCACTGGTGCGAACGGGCAGCTGGGCAGCGCCCTGGTCGCCGCCCTCGGCGATGGGCATGATCTGGCGCTGCTGGTGCAGGGCCAGATCGAGCTGGGCGACCCGCAGGTGGTCGATCAGATCGTCGCGACCGGCGCCGACCTGGTGATCCACCCGGCGGCCTACACCGATGTGGAGGGCTGCGCCCGCGAACCGGAGTACGCCTACCGGATCAACGCCCTGGGCACGAAGTATGTGGCCCTGGCGTGCCGCCGGCTGGGCGCGCCCCTGGTCTACATCAGCACCAACGAGGTCTTCGCTGGCGACGCCGGCCAGCCCTACCGCGAGTACGACCAGGCCGGGCCGATCAATTCCTACGGGCGCTCGAAGTGGGCCGGCGAGCAGGCGGTGCGCGAGCTACTCAGCGACTTCTACATCGTGCGGATCGCCTGGCTCTACGGCGGCGAGCGCAACTTTGTGCGCACGGTGCTGCGCCTGGCTGAGAACCCGCCTGAGGGTGGCATCCGCATGGTGGACGACGAGGTCAGCAGCCCGACCTACTGCGCCGATCTGGCCGATGGCCTGGCCCGGCTGATCGCCACCGGCTACTACGGCACCTACCACATGGTGAACAGCGGGGCCTGCTCGCGCTACGCTTTCTGCCGCGAGATCCTGCGCCAGTCCGGCCGGGGTGACGTGCCCGTCACGCCGATCCGCCTGGCCGACTACCGGCGCGCGAGCACCCCGCCGCCCTACGCCCCCCTGGCGAACATCGCCGGCGCGGACCTCGGGGTGGCCCTGCGCCCCTGGCAGGAGGCCCTGGCGGCCTACCTCGCGACCCTGGCATGATCGACGTCATCATCCCCAACTATAACGGCGCCCACCTGCTGCCCGCCTGCCTCGACGCCCTGCGCACCCAGAGCCGGCGCGACTTCGTGGTGACGGTGGTGGATGACGGCAGCCGCGATGGCTCGCTGGCCCTGCTCGCCGAGCGCTACCCCGAGGTGCGGGTGCTGGCCCGGACGCAAAACCAGGGCCTGGCCAGGGCGGTGAACGCCGGGATCACGGCCACCGACGCGCCCTATGTGGTGCTGCTCAACAATGACACCGAGGCCACCCCGCGCTGGATCGACCAGCTGGTGGGAGCCCTAGAGCGCCGGCCGCAGTACGCCTTCGCCGCCAGCAAGCTGCTGCTCTTCGACCGGCGCGACCATATCCACTCCGCCGGGGACTACTACCAGCTGAGCGGCGAGCCGGGATCACGCGGGGTGTGGGATCGCGACAGCGGCCAGTACGATGTGGTGAGCGAGGTCTTCGGCCCGTGCGCCGGGGCGGCGGCCTACCGGCGCGGCGCCCTGGAGGCGCTGGCCGAGGGCGGCAAGGTCTTCGACGAGGACCTGGTGATGTACTGCGAGGATGTGGATCTGAACCTGCGGGCGCGGCGGGCCGGCATGCGGACGATCTTTGTGCCGACGGCGGTTGTCTACCATAAGCTGAGCGCCACCGGCGGCGGCACCCTGGCCAGCTACTACTGCGGGCGGAACTTCGCCCTGGTATGGGCGAAGAATATGCCCGGCCACCTGGCCCGCCACCACTGGCCGGCGCTGCTGCGCTCACAGCTGAGGTTCGCCCTGCACAGCCTCCGCCACCTGCGCGAGCCGGCCGCCCGCGCCCGCCTGCGCGGCCAGCTGGCCGCCCTGCGCAGCATGCCACGCTTCCTTGCCAAGCGACAGCCACCGACCAACGACCGATCGGCCGATCTGCTCGCCGACGCTATTGTGCGCTGGTCGCCGGCGGGAGGCCAGCCGCAAAGTGAGATATGATGTCTGCTGAAACACCTCTGCTCTCAATCGTGATCCCGGCCTACAACGAGGAGGGGCGGCTACCGGCGACGTTGAGCAACGTGATGGGCTACCTGGCGCGCCAGAGCTACGCCAGCGAGGTGCTGGTGGTGGACGACGGCAGCAGCGACGGGACGGTCGCCGCCGCCGCGCAGCCCGGCGTGACGGTGCTGCGCCGCGACCACCGCGGGAAGGGATTCGCCGTGCGGGCCGGCGCCCTGGCCGCCCGCGGCAGATACGTCCTGCTCTGCGACGCCGACATGGCCGTGCCGATCGAGGAGTGGGAGAAGATGCACGCCCATCTGGTGGCCGGCTCCGATGTGGTGATCGGCTCGCGCGAGGGCCTGGGGGCCAGCCGCCAGGGCGAGCCCTGGTATCGCCACGTGATGGGCCGCGTATTTAATATGATCATCCGCGGGGTGGCGATCCAGGGGATCAAGGACACCCAGTGCGGCTTTAAGGCCCTGAGCCACGCGACCGCCCAGGACCTCTTCCGGCGGGTGCGGATCTACGGCGACAGCGCGCCGATCCTGCGCGGCGCGGCGGTGACGGCCTACGATGTGGAGCTGCTCTTCCTGGCCCGCCGCTGCGGCTACCGCATCGCCGAGGTGCCGGTGCGCTGGAACTACGGCACCGAGACGAAGGTGAGCCCCGTCCGCGACTCGCTGCGCAACCTGCGCGATGTGCTCACCGTGCGGCTGAATGACCTGCGCGGGCGATATAATACCTGACTCGCTGGGGCTGCGCCCCAGACCCGCTTTTTGTTGGGCGGGGGCGGCTTCGCCGCCCCCGCCCAACAAAAAAAATAGTGTGGGGAGGCGAAGCCGCCCCCACACCCCCACCAGCAGGTGATGGAGTTCTATGCAAGAGATCACAAAGACCCAGCGCAACTACCTGCGCAAGATCGCCAACCCGCTCAAGCCCACCGTGATGCTGGGCAAGCAGGGGCTGACCGAGGAGATCATCGAGAAGGCCATCCGCGAGCTCGACGCCCACGAGCTGATCAAGGTGCGATTCCTGGAGTTTAAGGACGAGCGCAAGGAGCTGACCGAGGTGATCCTGCACAAGACGGGCAGCGCGCTGGTTGGGCTGATCGGCAACGTGGCCATCCTCTACCGACAGCAGGCCGACCGCGAGCGACGCCTGATCACGCTGCCCGGCGGCGAGTAAGGCACCCCATGCGCAAGAGCTTCTGGATCGCCTTCTGGTGCGTGCTGGGGGCGGCGGTATGGCGCGGGGCGCTGCTGCCCGCGCGGCTGCGCAACGCGCGGGTACACGGCCTGAGGGGCGCGGGGCCGTTCTACGCCAGCTTCAGCTGGGGCTATGGCGCGGGCGCCCGACCGC
>JBAXES010000207.1:0-6945 GCA_037140315.1 Chloroflexales bacterium | reverse complement strand
TCTGGATGCTCTTCGCCGACCCGCGCGCGCGCGGGTCGGCGAAGAGCATCCAGATCGCCGCGAGGTCGGTGGCGCGATCGCCCGCCGTGAGGTCGCCCCAGTCGATGACCCCGCTGACGACATCGCCCTCGACCAGCACATTGCGCGGGTGCAGGTCGCCGTGGATCCAGGTCGGCGGCACGTCGAGCGGCGCGCTCAGCGCCGCCGACCACACGCGCCAGATCTCTGGTGTGATCAGGTCGGTCTTGCCCTCCAGGCGGCGCATGCGCTGCTCGACGGCGACCGCGCGCTGTGCGAGGGGCACCCCGCGCATCGGGTTGGGCGGCGCGTCGGCGGGCGCCGGGCGGTGCAGCGAGCGCAGGAACGCCGCGAATGGCCGGGCCTGCGCCGCCGGGGGCTCGCGCTGGTCGGCGGGGGCCCCCGGCAGCCAGGGCACCACGCTCCAGCGCCACGGGTAGCCGCGCGCCGGCACCCCGATGCGGAAGGGCACCGGCGTCGGCAGCGTGAGCTGCGGCGCCAGGCGCGGCAGCCAGGCCTGCTCGTGGGCGATCAGGGGCGCGGAGGCCGCCCGCCGCGGCAGCCGGACGGCCCAGCGGTCCCCCAGGCGAAAGATCGCGTTGTCCCAGCCCGCGTCGCTCTCGCGCACAGGCAGGCCCGCCAGGTCGGGGTGCTGGTCGGCGAGCAGCCCCGCGACGAGCGCGGCGTCGACCGATCGCTCGGCTGCCGGCGTGCCGTGCGAGGGGGGGGCGGTTTCCATCGAACACATCCGCTGATCGCCAATACACAGAGGGCCGCCCCCACATCGCTGCGAGGCCGGCCCGTTTTGTTGGCTGGGGGACATTTTATTCGCTATCATATCTAGCGGGCGGAATGCCCACGACTTTGTGTTGTCACTAGTACATTATACCAAACTAGTCGCCCGTAGCCCGTCGCTTCGGCAGCGCTCGAATGTCAGGCGGTGCCTCTAGCATCAATATCACAACGTCGTACAGCGAGCGCTGTGTCGCATCGGTGATGCTCACCCATTTCAGTCCAGCAGTAGCATCCCGGTGACGCGAGACCCTGAAGGCCAGATCGGTCAAACATGCCTGTGGGGGGACTACGAGCTGTTTGAGAGAAGGGCGCTCTTGCAGTGTTCGCCACCAATTGCGAGCTGCGGAAGAGCTGATCGTTCGTGACGCCATGCGCATCGAGACGAGCGAGGCGCGGTGGGGATGCGGGCACCCCACGATCCCGCTGATCAGCCCGGCCACGGTGATCATGTGGCGGCGCTGGTGCCCCTGCAGCGTCGCCGGATACCATTGCAAACGGGTGTCCCGCATGGCACTATAGCGGCGGAGGGCGTCGCTTATGAACGGCTCCTTGCGGGTTGTCGTTCCAGGAGCCTGCCATAACGCGCCCACCTCCATCGCGCAGCTCGACCTGCGTCCGGTCGTGAATTCTGCACCATATGTCTGCAAGCGAACAAGGGGGAGCAATGATATCGGTCGATGCGACGGCAGCGGACGTGTACGAGGTCGCAATCATCGGCGCGGGGCCGATCGGGCTGGAGCTCGCCGTGTGCCTGCGGCGGGCCGGGGTGCGCTACATCCACTTCGATGCCCGCCAGATCGGCTACACCATGACCTGGTGGCCGCGCAATACGCATTTCTTTAGCACCACTGAGCGGCTCGCCATCGCCGGCGTGCCTATTCCGAACAACCATCAGCAGCGCATCACCGGTGAGGAGTACCTGGCCTACCTGCGCGCCGTGGTCGAGCAGTTCGACTTGCCGATCCAGACCTACGAGCCCGTCGCGACGATGGTGCGCCAGGACGATCACTTTTCCCTAACGACACGGCCCCTGGCGGGCGAGCGGCGCTATCTGACCCGCCGGGTCGTGCTGGCCATCGGCGATATGGAGTACCCGCTGCGCCTGGGCATCCCCGGCGAAGATCTGCCCCACGTCTCGCACTACTTCCGCGACCCCCACGACTACTTTCGGCGTCAGCTGCTGATCGTGGGCGGGAAGAACTCCGCTGTCGAGGCCGCCCTGCGCTGCTGGCGGGCCGGTGCCCACGTGACGATCAGCTATCGCCGGTCGCACTTTGACTCCAGCCGGGTGAAGCACTGGCTCCTGCCCGACCTGGAGGCCCAGATCGAGGCCGGCACGATCCGCTTCCTGCCCGCGACCGTCCCGGTCGCGATCACCCCCGATCACGTGGTTCTGGCGCCCACCGAGGGCGACGGGCCGCACATGCGCCACCCGGCCAACTCCGTGCTGCTCAACACAGGCTTTCGCGGCGAGCAGGGCCTGCTCGCGATGGTCGGCGTCGAGTTGCTCGGTGAGAATCGTGTGCCCGCCTTCGACCCGGCGACGATGGAGACCAATGTGCCCGGCCTCTTTGTGGCTGGCACGGCGGCGGCGGGCATCCAGCAGCGCTACAAGCTCTTTATTGAGAACTGCCACGACCACGTCGGCAAGATCACCCAGACCATCACCGGGAGTTGGCCGGCCGGGCTCGGCGACGCGCCGGGGCGCAATTACGAGCTAGATTTCAAGCGCTTTCAGGCGAACTGACGTTCCCATTCGCCTTTCGGCCACTGCCGCCGCCCGCGCTATCGGCTACCCTCGCGACACAGGGCGGTATGCAGCGTAGCGGAGGGGAAGGCCATGCGTCATATGCGATTCGGGAGCTTCATCGGCGGAGCCTTCGGGCTGAGCCTGGGAACCCTGCTGGTGTTCGGGCTGCTGCGCTGGGTGGGGATGCCCACCGGGCAGCTGGTGGACTGGATCATCGGCCTGGCCACCTGCTGGTGGCTGCTGGTGGTGGTGACCATCCCGTGGAATATTCACTTTGCGGCGCGGCGGGTGCTGGTCGACGTCGCCGCGTCGCGCGGGCGCGGCATCGCCGTAGACGCGGGGCACGTGGCCTACGCCCGGCGCTGGGTGCGCTGGTCGCTGCTCGGGGCCATCGGCCTGCACCTCGCCTCGGCGGCCGGCCTGTACGGGCTCTCCGCCACCGGGGTGAGCGCCATCGGCTACCTTGGGTCGGTCGCAGCGCTGTTGCTGACGGGGCTGCGCCCCGCCGTGGCGGGCTATCGCTATGTGAGCGACCGGCTACGGGTGATCGGCGAGGCGGTGCGCTACCCGCGCGAGGACGTGATGTCCCTGCGCGCCGACCTGCAGGGCGCGGTGGATCGGCTGCGGGCCGTCGAGCAGGCGCTTGATCGTACCGACCCCAGCTCCATGGCGGGACAGCACACGACCGCCCTGGGCGAGTTGCACCAGGGCCAGGATCGGCTCCGCCTCGCCTACAGCGAGCTGCGGGAGACCAACGCAGCCGACCACGCGCGCCTGGCCCGCGAGGCCGAGCAGGCCGTGGCGCGCATCACGACCGACGGGCAGGTGCTCGACCACGTGCGCGAGCTGGTCCGTTTTTTCAAGAGCGCCTAGATTCCTGGAACGCCTACCGCATCGATATTCCCCGTTGTGAAGCTAAAAGCAGCATGATTCTTCCCAGTATCAGTATCGTATTCCAAACTGGCACGCCCAATATTGATCAGACCCCGACGTGTGGGGGTCGTCGCCCTCGCGTTTCTTCCGTGAAGTAAATCCGAGGCGATACCGGCAGCCATGGAGGTACCGGAGGGGTGTTTTTGGGCAGGTCGACTACAGAGAAGGGACATTCTGTGGAGTGAAGGGGTGTGCTCTGAGTGTGCGCTCGCAGTCAAGGGGCTGGGGGGATGCGCAGAATAGCTCTGCAACACATACGCCAAATAACGCTGCGGGTGACACACCGCCGTCTATGTCGGCACCTACCCCCATCTCGGCCGATCAGGCCCGCACCATTGCTCTCGCCAGCACGCCCGGCGCAACCATGATCGGGGGGCCGATGCTCGTCAGCATGGAGGGGGCCGCCGTTTACGAGGTCACACTAGATACCGGGATAGTCTATGTGGATGCAACCAGCGGGCACGTGGTTCCGTACATTGTGACGGCCATGCCAGCGGCGACAACCTCCACCCTCGCGACGACAAACGCTACGCCCGCAGCGACAGCCACAAAATAGGTCCTAGGCTTCCTCCTGACGATGTGTGCGCTGGTGGCGGGCCAACAGGAAGGCGGCCCGCCACCAGCCCTATCGAGAGGAGGCCCCCGGCAGCGCTTCGATAAAGGCGTGGATCCCCTCCGCCATCTGCGTGAGCCCCGGCTCCTCCAGCGGGTAGTGCCCCGCGCCTGTGAGCATTACTCGCGTCACTGGCACCTGTCGCACCCTGCGCAACATGAGCTCGCTCAGCCCCAGCGGTGTCCAGCGATCCGCGTCCGGCTGCGTCAGCAGGATCGGGCAGACCGTGAAGGCGTCTGGCTCGACCGCCGGCTGGTAGCGCAGGTACGAGTCGAGGAAACGCAGCGTGGCCCAATTGCCCGCCGAGGTGCGGTCGGCGAGCATGACCCGCAGCGCCGCCGGGTTGTTCACCAGCGTGTGCATCTTCGAGGTCAGGCGCATGGGCAGCTTCATCCCACCGAGCGGCGAGCAGCTCGCCCGCGCCGCAAACCACCCGCCGACGCGGCTCATCAGCAGGTTGCGGGCGGTGACGTCGCGCACGAGCTGCTCGCGCTGATCGAGGAAGGTCATGCCCACAATCCCCGCGACCTGTCCGCTCACGGCGGCGGCGTGATACGCCAGCATGCCGCCGGCCGACAGGCCGTAGAGCACGACCGGGCGTCCGGTACGCGCGCGCTCGGCAGCGATAAAGGCGCAGACGAGGTGTACCCAGTCGTCGTAGACGACGCGCGCCCCGCGCCGGACGCGCGTCTGCCCATAGGTGGGCAGGTCGAGGGCCACCGTCGCGAGGCCGCGCCGAAACAGGGGGGCACCGGCAATCAGTGAGAGCTGCCGCCCATTGGTGCCAACCCCGTGCAGCAGGATGACCGTGACCGGGGAGGATGGCTGTGCGAAGCGGTCGAGATGAATCTCGTGGCCCTGCCAACGCCAGTACTCCTCCGTGGGCATCAACTCATCGCCGAGGCGCATGGCTGCGGGCAGGAACTGCTGGATCGCTCGCCAGGTGGGGTCGTTGGCGTAGGCAGTGGGGTGATCGTGCGCGGGACGCATAGATAGGTGTCGCTCCCTCATGGTGTCGACGCGGAGCTGCAGCGTGCAATCGGCGCTCGCCACGTCAGGCGCCAGCGCGAGCCCAACCGCCGCGCTGCCAGCAAGCAGGCCGGAGGTGCGCCTCCGGTGATGGCTGGGTTGGCCAGCCGACGTAGGGAAACGTAAGGTAGCGTAACGCGCTCGCGGCATCGGGTCGACGTGCTCGTTGGGCAGTGCAGATCCGCCGTCACACCCTTCAGCAGTCGAACACCGACCAGCAGATCTCGTTTCGCAACCGCTGATCCTCCAGGACGAGTTCGCGAATCGCATCGGGGAGCTGCTCGCGCTGCCAACGGCACTCAAGCCGGCCGGCGCGCTCGCCCGCGCCTCCGGGGGCGAGCGCACGCGCGGCCTTGATCGCGTAGGCCGCAGCACCGAGCTCGTGCGCGGCGACATGCGCCACCACTGCCGCCTGGCCGGCAGCATATGCGGCGTGTCGAGCGGCTCCGCTCAGCGCTCTTGCCGCAGCCATGGCATGGCCACCCGCCGCGCGGGCCTGCGACATCGTGATGTCGCCGTGCGCCCATGCCCGAGTCTGCGTGATCGCCTGGCGGGGCCGCACGTCCGAGGGCTGCACCGACTCGAAGTGGTGCAGCACGTGCGCTGCGCACACGGCCGCCCACAAAGCCAGGAGTCGATGGTCAGAGTCCCTGAGCCTCCCCCCGCGGCGGATGGTGATGAAGCGGGGGTCGCGGTCTTTGGGGAGGATCATGGGTGCACCTATCCTGTTGCATCTGCCCAACGTGGTATACCACGCAGCCGCCGAATTGTCGAGCTGCTTCTGATACGGCGGAGGAATTCCAGCTATGCTTAACCCCATAGAAGCAGGGCACACGGTAGCGTATCCTGCTTCGTCGCGCATACCGGCGTTCGGCAATCCCTTGATGCACGCACACGCATTACTTCAGATACCTCCCGAGGAAATCCGTCAGCAGCTTCATATTCGCATTGGTCATAAACGCTGCCCCGCCGTGGCCAGCGCCCGGGATGAAGGTTAGCGTCACCTTGTCGGCCCCAATGGCGGCGGCCAGCGCGTCGTGGAGCGCCTGGCTCTGCTGCGGGGGCACGTTGCAGTCGGCGGTGCCGTGCTGGATGAGGAACGGTGGGGTCTTGGCGCTCACGTAGGTGAGCGCGCTCACCAGCTTGGCCTTGTCGGGCACGCTCTGGATGGCCGCGCCGAGCAGCTTGGACTCAGGCGAGTCGGCGGCGTCATGGGTCTGCGGGCAGCTGGTGCCGGCGAACTGCGTGTCCATCTGTGGGAAGTCGATCGGGCCGAACCAGTCGGCCGCGGCCTGCACACAGCTGGACTGGTCGGCGTTGCCGAGCTCGGCACCCTCAAGCGCGGCCACGCCGCAGGAGGTGCCGAGCAGCGCCGCCAGGCTGCCTCCGGCCGATCCGCCCCACGCCGCGATGTGCTGAGCGTCGAGCGCATACTGGGTGGCGTTGGCGCGCAGCCAGCGCACGGCGGCCTTGATATCCTGGATCTGGGCGGGGGCCAGGGCCTCGCTGCTGAGCCGGTAGTTGGTGACGGCGATGGCGTAGCCGGCGGCCAGCAGCTGATCGACACCCGCCGCGCCCATGGGGTCGGCCTTGTCGCCCATCATAAAGTCGCCGCCGTGAATGCTGACGACCACCGGGAACGGCCTGCTGCCCGTAGGGATGTAGAGGTCGAGCTTCTGCGTGGCGGAGACCTTCGCGTAGGCCAGGTCTTTGAACGTTGGCGTGGCGGTGGCCCCTGGCACCATTGCGGGCATCACCCCGGCGGGGCCGGTGGGGATGGCGGGCATCCCAGCGGGCGGAGTGGTAG
>JBAXES010000206.1:0-6958 GCA_037140315.1 Chloroflexales bacterium | reverse complement strand
GGGCGGGGGCCAGCGAGTCGCTGCCGTCGATCAGGAAGACCACGGCGGTATCGTTCACGGGGCGCACCAGCTGGGCGCCGGCCAGGGCCAGGGCCAGGGAGGCGAGGGTCAGGCTGCGCAGCGCCAGCAGGGCGGCGTAGCGAGCCCGGCCGATGCGCCCGATATTCACCGCGCGGGCCAGCCAGGCCAGCAGCCAGAGCGGCGGCAGGATCAGCAGCGCCCAGAGGGCGGCGGGGGATATGAACGAGAGCGTCATGGCTGTACTGTAGCACCGATCGGGGAGCCGTGCGTTGCGAGGGCGGCACCCGCCAGAGCTACGACAACATCCCTGGGGCTGCGCCCGCGCCCCCCGCCGGGAGGTGGCTACGAGACCTGCTGCTCGCGACGCGGCGCGGGCATGGCGCCCTTGCGCACAATCTCGGCGTAGCGCCGGGTGGAGCGCGGGTCGCGGTGGCCAAGGATGCGGCGCACCACCTGCTCGGGGTAGAAGGCGATCAGCTCGGCGGCGGCCGTGTGGCGCAGATGGTGCAAGGTGTAGCGCGGCTGCTCCTTGCCATCGACAATGTCGATCAGGTGCGCGGCCTTGCAGACCTGCACCCAGCGCCGGTGGAGCGTGTCGTAGGAGGCGCGGTTCCCGCGCGACGAGCAGAAGAGCGGGGCGTCGGGCGACTGGTCGGCGCCGAGGTCACGCACCCAGCTGCGCAGGCCGCGCAGGCTGCGCGGCATCGCGTCGGCGGTGAGCACGACCATGCGCTTGCTGCCGCCCTTGCTATCCTGCACGAGCAGCACCTCGCGGCCTGGGTCAAGGATGACATCGCCGACATTCAGGTTGAGCGCCTCGTCGGCGCGAACGCCGATCTCGCGCAGCAGGGTGAAGATCAGGCGGTAGGGCTGCGCGGCGTCGGCGATGGCGACGTCGAGGGCGCGGCGCTCGGCCTCGCTGACGATCGGCTGGGGGCAATGCTCGGCGTGGTAGCGCCCGCAGATCTGGTCGACGGGATTAGAGAAGCAGTAGCCGCGCGCCAGCGCCCAGCGGAAGAATCGTCCAAGGCTGGCGATGCGACGGTTCGTGGTGCCCGGCTGCTCGTGACGGCTCTCGAGAAACCCCTGGATGTCACAGGTGCTGATCGCCTCAAGCGGCTTAGCCACCGCCACAGCGACGGTGCGCAGGTCGCAGCGATACGAGATGATCGTATTAGTGCTGAGCCTATGCTCGCCCTTGATATCGCTGAGGAATAGCTCCATCTCGCTGGCGATGGTGCGCGTGCGCAATGGGGCAGGGGCACTGTTTATTGGCATGAGAAGCTCCTCTTGCGGAATATCACGAACCCGCCCTGCTATGTTGCAGGGTCTTTCTGTCGTCATTCGGCGCGGGTATCCAGGAAGGATGATCCACGCCTCGCGCTGATCAGTGGAGAATTGCTCATCCGAGGTAGGCCTTGCGGACGCGCTCATCGTCAAGGAGCTGCTCGGCCGGGCCAGCAATGGTGATCTGCCCGGTCTCCAGCACGTAGCCGCGGTCTGCGTGCTGGAGGGCCAGGTGGGCGTTCTGCTCGACCAGCAGGATGGTCACTCCGGCTGCGTGCAGCGTGCGGATGATCGCGAAGATCTCGCGGACGATCAGCGGCGCGAGCCCCAGGCTCGGCTCGTCGAGCAGCAGCAGGCGCGGCCGGCTCATAAGCGCGCGGGCAATTGCCAGCATCTGCTGCTCGCCGCCCGAGAGGGTCCCGGCCTGCTGATGGCGGCGGGCCTTGAGCAGCGGGAAGAGCGCGAACTGATGCTCAATGTCGGACTGGATCGCGCTATGGTCGCTGCGCAGGTAGGCCCCGAGCGTCAGGTTGTCTAGCACGGTCTGGCGCGCCAGCATGCGCCGCCCCTCGGGGCTATGCGCGATGCCGAGGGCGACAACCTCGTGCGCGCGCAGGCGGGTGATGTCGCGGCCGGCGTAGGTGATCTGCCCGGCGCTCACATGTACCAGGCGCGAGATCGCGCGCAGGGTCGTGCTCTTGCCGGCGCCGTTTGCGCCGATCAGCGTGACAACCTCGCCGGGGTAGATCTGGATCTGCACCCCCTGTAGCGCGCGAATACCGCCGTAGTTAACCGACAGGCCATTGATCGCTAAGAGCGGGGCCGGTGCCATCTGCTGTGTCGTCTGTTCGGCCATCATTCATCACCCAGGTATGCTTCGATGACGGCCGGGTCGCTGCGCACCGCGGCCGGGTCGCCCAGTGCGATGAGCTGGCCGAAGTGGAGGACGGCGATCCGCTCGCAGAGTCCCATCACAAGCGGCACGTGATGCTCGATCAGGAGTATTGTCAGCTGGAAGCGATCCCTGATCATGCGGATGAACTCGCTCAGCGCGTGCTTCTCACTCGGGTTCATGCCGGCGGCCGGCTCATCCAGCAGCAGCAGCTGCGGCTCAAGGGCCAGCGCGCGGGCGATCTCGAGGCGGCGTTGATCGCCATAGGGCAAGTTGCGCGCCTGCGTGGCCGCTCGATCCAGCAGGCCGACCAGGTCGAGCAGCTCGCGCGCTCTGGCCCGCGTCCTGCGCTCCTCGGCACCGGCCGTCGGCAGCCCGAGCACGCCGCCCAGCATACTGCTGCGGGTGTGGATGTGTCGGGCGATCATCACGTTATCCAGCGCGGAGAGGTTGCCGAAGAGCCGGATGTTCTGAAACGTGCGCGCGATGCCCGACTGCGCGATCCGGTGCGGCGGCTTGTTCGTCAGGTCGCGGTCGCGGAAGAGCAGCTGCCCGCTGCTTGGCGGGGTCAGGCCGGTCATCAGATTAAATAGGGTCGTCTTGCCGGCACCATTTGGCCCGATCAGGCCGAAGATCTCGCCCTCGCGTACCCGGAAGGAGACCTGATCGACCGCCAGCAGGCCGCCGAATCTGCGCGTCAGCCCCCGGGCCTCAAGCAGATCGGTCTGCCCCGCTGCCCGCTGTGAACGGTCGGCCTGATCGGCGGTCGGTGTGCGCATCGGATTAGTCGCCTCCTGTTGTCGGCTGGGGCGCAGCTGGCCATAGCGAGCGCAGCCGCAGCAGCAGCTCGGGCGTCAGCATCCCCTGCGGGAAGAAGATCGTCCCGAGCGTGATCAGGACCCCGTAGATGATCAGGCGGCTATCGGCCAGCGCCTGCGCGAACCCGGCCGGCAGGATCCCCAGGCCAGCCGCCGCCCGCAGCAGCTCGGGGAGCGCCGTGAGGATCAGCCCCCCCAGGATCGGGCCGAGGAACGTCCGCGAGCCGCCGATCAGCACAAACGCCAGGATATTCACCCCGCTGTCGAACGTCCCCTGGCGCGCGTTCCAGGTGTTCAGCAGGTGGGCCGTCAGCGCCCCGACGACGCCGGCCAGCGCTGCGCCAGTGGTGAACGCGAGCAGCTTGTAGTAGGTCGGGCTGATCCCGATCGCATCGGCGGCCAGCTCATCCTCACGGAGGGCGATGAATGCCCGCCCAACCCGGATGCGCTCCAGCCGATACACAAACCAGGCGCTCAGCAGCAGCAGCGGCCCCGCGATCCAGAGGTACTCGACCTGCCTGCCGAACGGCTGGGGGATATTGAAGATCCCCACGGCCCCGCCGGTGATCGACTCAAACAGATCGACCAGCGCGAGGACCCGCAGGATCTCGACGAAGGCGATCGTCGCAAGCGCCAGGTAGATCCCGCGCAGCCGGAGGGCCGGGACCCCAACCAGGACCGCCAGCAGCCCACAGACCCCGCCGGCGACCGCCATTTCAAGCAGCACCAGCCAGACCGGGTAGAGGCCGCTGGCTACGGGGAAAAGCTTGGTCGACATGTACGCGGCGATGTAGCCGCCCAGCGCATAGAACCCCGGACTCGCGAGCGAGAGCTGGCCAGCCATCAGCGGCAGATAGAGCGAGAGCGCCAGAACGGCAGCCAGGATCATTGAGACAATCAGAAACCCGTTATCAACAATGAAGGTGGCCATTGCCTAGACTTTCTGGACGACCACACGCCCAAGAATACCTTGCGGGCGCACGATCAGGATGGCAAAGAGGAGCGCAAATGCAATCGCGTCCTTAAACTGCACGTAGTCGGCCGGCACAAACGCCTCAATCAGCCCCAGCGCCAAGCCGCCCACCACCGCGCCCGGGATATCACCCAGCCCGCCCAGAACGACCACCGCGAGGCCCTTCAGCCCAAATGCGATCCCGAAGTATGGCCCGGCGATGCTCACGCTCAGCCCGACCAGCGTGCCCGCCGTGCTGCCAAGAAAGCCGCTGATGAAGAAGGTCAGCAAGATCAGCTGGTCGGTGTCGATCCCCAGGAGGCTGGCGGTGACCGGATCCTCAGCGATCGCCTGGAGCGCCTTGCCGATCGTCGTCCGGTTGATCAGCAGCGTCAGCCCGACGACGATCAGCATTGACACGCTGAAGATTAAGATCTGGACTGTGCGCACCGGCACGAGCTGGGGCGGGGTGCCAAAGTTGACCGCCGCCGGCAGCCCGCCCAGCGCGCCATCGGGGTAGGAGTAGTTCTCGGCCCCCACCAGCAGCTGAATGGCATTGACGATCACAATCGCGACGCCCAGGCTGGAGACCAGCGTCAGCAGGGGGTCGGCGCCTCTGGCGCGCAGGGGCCGAAATGCGAGCTGCTCAATCACCACGCTGGCCAGGCCAGCCAGCGCGGCGCCGACCAGGAGCGCGAGCGGGAATGGCAGGCCGAAGGGGAGCGCCTGGTTCGACAGGAGACCGTTGAAGCCGAAGTGCGTGCCGGTGAGCGCCAGCGTGAAATATGCGCCGAGCGTGAAGATCGCGGCATGGGCGAAGTTGATAATCCGCAAGATCGAGAAGATCAGCGTGTAGCCGAGCGCAAAGATCGCATAGACGCCACCGATTGCCAGGCCGTTCAGAGTGTTCTGGAGCAGAAAGGTCATACGTATAGATGACGGATGCGCAGCGCCCAGGAGGCGCTGCGCATCCCTCGCTCCTCTATTCCGCGCGGTTACGGCAGCAGGTTAAACGACCCCGTGGCTCCGTCCGCGTTCATCTTGATCTGCGCGACGAAGAACTGCTTCTGATTAATCTCGCCGCCGCCATTGGGGACCTTGGTGAATGTCACCTCGCCGAGCGGCGTCTGGTAGGTCCCGGCCTGGATCTGCGCGTTCAGCTGGGTGCGCAGGGTCGCGAGGTCGAGCTGCGCGAGCGGCGTCTTCTTGTCCAGCGCGCTCAGCGCCTCGACCATAATCTGAACACACGAGAACATCTGGGCCGGGATCTGTGGCGGCTCGGCCTGCTTCTGGGCCTTGTAGAGATCCCGCCACTCCTTATTGATCGGGTAGTCGGCGCTCGGGCTATAGGCCTGGGCGACCAGAATGCTATCGCACTGGGCCTTGCAGACCGAGAACAGCTTGGTGCTATTGAATCCGTTGCCGCCCACGATCACGCCCTTATAGCCAAGCTCGCGCAGCTGCTTGACCAGATTGCCGCCGTCTGAGGCCAGCCCCGAGACGATCACCAGATCCGGCTGCGCGTTCAGGATGGCCGTCGCCTGGGTCGTGAAGTCCGTGTCTTTGGTCGAGAAGGTCTGGACCGTTGCCAGGTTCAGCTTGAACGTGTCGGTCACCGCGAACTGAAAGGTGCCGGTCTCCGACTTGCTGAACGCATCGTCCTGCGCATAGCCGACGGCGACCGTCTTGATATTCGGGTTGATGCCCAGCGCGGCCTTGATCGCATTTGGGGCGACGAGGGCGACCGGGGCCGAGACGCGCGTCACATACTCGCCAATCTGGGGGATGCCCTTGGCGGTATTCGAGGGCGCCAGCACCGGCACCTGCGACTGGTTGGCGATCTTGTCTGCGGCAAACGCCTGCTGCGAGAGCGTCGGCCCGATGATCCCGACGACCTTGTTGGTGTTGATCAGGGTGTTGAATGCGTTGATCGCACCCTGCTCATCGCCGGCCGTATCCTGCAGGATCAGCTTGATCGGCTTGCCGTTGACGCCGCCCTTCGCATTGAAGTAGGCCTCGGCGATCCTGGCGCCATCGACCTGATCCTGCCCGAGCAGGGCCACATTGCTCGTCTGGGCGACGGCAATGCCGATCTGGATCGCATCGCCGCCCGCCTGACTGCCAGCGGTTGGCGCAGCTGGGGCTGCCGTCTGTCCGGATCCGCTCTGGCTTGCAGATTGGCCGCACGCGCTCAGCAGCCCGATCAAGACCAACATGAGCGCGAATGGCCGTACGACATTGTTCCGCATGGAGCTCCTCCTGGGGTATCTGTGGAAACACAATGATGCTGGGCACCCCTATTATATAGTAATTGCGCAGATGCTCCTCTCTTCAGTAGAGCTATGTTACAATCACGCTCGGATTTGACAGACTGCCCCACGAGCCTGTTGGCCGGGTCGCCCGGCATGCATACCGAAAGGTGCGTACACCTCTATGGATCAGCCCACAACGACCACGCCCTCGGTCGGCGTCTTGGTGATGGAGTACGGGGAGCCCGCGACGATCGCCGAGGTCGAGCCCTATCTGCGCGGCCACTTCGGCGGGCAGACCCCGCCCGCCGACTATGTCGCGTTCCTGTGCGAGCGCTGCCGGCGGGTCTGGGGCGCAGACCAGGGCGTCTCAGGGGCGCAGCAGATCTTCACGGCGCTGGCCGCCGAGCTCGCCCAGCCCGCAGACGTCGCCTATCGCGCCGTCTTCGGGGCGCGCTACTGGCACCCCTCCATGGAGGACGCGCTGGCCGATCTCGCCCGCGAGGGGCTTGGCGATGTGGTGATTCTGCCGCTCAGCCCGTTCGGCTCGCATATGGCGCTGCGCGACTACCAGCACGCGCTGGATCAGGTTCGCGCGGCGACCCCCTCCGCGCCGCGCATGCACCTGATCGAGGGCTGGCCGGAGCTGCCCGGCTTCACCGCGACGGTGACGGCCAACGCACAGGCGGCGCTGGAGCGCTTCCCGGTCGCCGGGCGCGCGCAGGTGGCGGGGCTGTTC
>JBAXES010000205.1:0-6981 GCA_037140315.1 Chloroflexales bacterium | reverse complement strand
CGCGTGCGTGACCCTCGGCTACGTCGGAATCGTCCTCTTCACCACGATCTACGTGGGTCGTCTTTCGCTGAATCGCGTCAGCGTGCCGCTCCTCGTGGCGGGCCTCGCGACCGTCTCCCCCGCCGCCGAGATGGCGAGCGGCGTGCTGATCTACGACGACTTCTCAAGCCCCCGGCGTAGCACCCTCACTGGGGAGGAGGACGAGACCTCGCGGTCGGCCTTTGAGGACGGGGCCTACGTGATCGAGGTGAAGGAATCTGACACGCTGGCGTGGGCGCTCACCAATGGCGACTACCGCGATATGGCGGTTGAGACCGACTCTGTTGTCGCCTCTGGCTCCGCCGCAGTCGCGGCCGGGCTGATCTTTCACTACCAGGATAGCCGGAACTTCTACCTCTTCAGCGTGTCAAGCGATGGCTACTACGCCCTAGAGGTGCTGAAGGACGATACGTGGCAGACGCTGATCGACTGGACGCAGTCGGACGCGATCAAGCCGGCGCACAATACGCTGCGCGTCGAGACGAAGGGCAGCCGGATCACCCTGAAGGCGAACGGCGAGCTGCTTGAGGTCACGCAGGACGATACGCTCGCGGGCGGCGACGCGGGCCTGGCGGTGAGCAGCTTCGAGACCGGTAAGGTGACAATCCGCTTCGATAATCTGTTGATCACCAGGAACCCCTAATGCTCCCTGCGCGACTCTCTGCCTATCTACGCTACCTTACGGGATTGGCCCTTCAGCCCGCTAACCGCTGGGATGGCTTCGACCTACGCGCGCCCGACGCCCGCGCTAGCTCGCTGCGCGGCCAGATCTCGTTCGTCGGCTGCGCCCTGGCGGCCCTGGCCAGCCACCCTTCGGCCAGCTTCGACGAGTCGGCCCTGGCCCAGGACGCCCTGGCCGATGTCATCGACCGCATGATCCAGCGCCGGGTCTGGGCCGGCTGGGCCGCCGAGACCGAGCGGGCCAGCCGCAAGCCCGACCCGGTGGAATTTGGGTACGGGGCTTACAGCGGCGCCCTGAGCATGCTCTTCGGGCTTCAGGCCGCCCTCGGCGGGCGGGTGCGCTACGACGAAGACCCCTTTGTGCTCCGCTGGTCGGCCGATGTGCGGGCCAGCTACACCGCCGACGAGCTGCTCGAGGCGCTGTGGCGACAGGTGCGGGCCTCGCCCGACGGGGCGCTCCTCTGCGAGGGCGAGACGGCCAGCGCCAGCGGGATGGCGGCGGTGCTCTGGGCGCTGCGCCTGCACGGCAGCGACTACGGGGCTGCAGGCGCGGCGTGGCTGTCCACCCTCGCAGAGCGGATGGCCATCCGCGGGCCGCGGCTGCCGGGCCGGGGCGCCCTGGCCGGCTCGTTCAGCCTGCGCGGCCGCCGGGCGAGCCTCTCAGGGGATAGCCTGGAGGACGCGTGGGCGCTGGCGCTGACGGCACCCCTGGACCACGACCTGGTGGCGGGGCTGGCCGAGCGGCACTGGGCGGCCTTGCCGAAGATCTGTGCGCGCGGCGAGCCGCTGGCGGTGGCCTTCAGCTATCTGCTGGCGGTGGAGCTGGGCGACGAGGGCCGTGCCGCGCAGCTTCTGGCGCACGCCGAGTATCGGCTGGGCCCTGTGGAGGATGCGCAGGCGGGCCGCCGCTACGCGGAGGCCCCGGCTGTGCCCTGGATCACCGCCCTGTACGCCATCGGTGAGGCCGGGGGCATGGCCCGGCTGCTGCCTGCCGCGCCGCCGCCGCTGCCTGCGGAGGGGCTTGGGGAGGCGTAGCATCCCCAAGCCCCTCGCATACAGAACCCGCAGATGCGCGCCGAAGGCGCGCATCTGCGGGTTCTGTATTCACCACAGCGTGAGCTGCTCAGCCACGGGGCGGGGCGCGTAGGCCCGCTCAAGGGCGGCGCGCGGGCGACCGAAGAAGCGCCCGCCGAGGGTGACGAAGTCGCGGGCCTTGGCGGCCTGGGGGCCGAGGGCCTTGAGGTGCTCGGGCTCGCGGAAGGGGTGCAGCCGGCGCAGGCGCAAGATGCGCGCGACGCTGACCGGGCCGATGCCGGGCACGCGCAGAAGCTGCTCGGGGCCGGCGCTGTTCAGCTCGACGGGGAAGCGCTCGGGGTGGGCCAGCGCCCACGCCAGCTTCGGGTCCACGTGGAGCGGCAGGTCGCCCCCGGAGTCGAAGGGCATCTCGGCCTGGTGGAATCCGTACTGGCGCAGCATCCAGTCGGCCTGCTGGAGCCGCTGGACGCGGGCCTGCGGGGTGCGCTCGGCCCCCTCCAGCGGCGTGCCCGCCAGGGGCCGGAAGGCCCCGAAGTAGACCCGGCGCAGGCCCAGGTCGCGGTAGAGCCAGCCCCCGGCCCCGAGCAGGTCTCTGTCGCGCTCGCCGCCGGCCCCCACCACAAACTGCGTGGCCAGGCCCGACTTCAGCGCCCAGGCCCGCTGCCACTCGGCGGCCCAGCGCAGCCGCTCCACCAGGTCGAGCCCCCAGCTGCGCTCGGGCGAGATGCGGGCCAGGAACTCGGGGCCGGGCGCCTCCAGGTTCAGGCTAATCCGGTCGGCCAATGTCGCGGCGCGCTCCACATCGCCGGCGGAGGTGCCGGGCAGCAGCTTGACGTGGACGTAGCCGGTGTACTGGTGCTGGGTGCGCAGGTGCTCGACGCCGTCGAGCATCTGGCCGACGGCCGCGTTCACGCCGCCGCTCACCGCCGTGGAGACGAAGAGCCCCTGCACCGCCCCCGCCG
Source organism: Chloroflexales bacterium (assembly GCA_037140315.1). Taxonomy (GTDB): domain Bacteria; phylum Chloroflexota; class Chloroflexia; order Chloroflexales; family Chloroflexaceae; genus Oscillochloris. The sequence goes on along the minus strand of JBAXES010000205.1, from coordinate 4,264 downwards.
CGTAGCGCGGCAGGAAGCTCTCGGCTAGCTCCTGGGGTTCAAGCGAGGTTCGCGGGAGGTCGTTGGCTGCGCGCAGCGGGCAGTAGGCGCAGTTCCAGGCGCACGCGCTGCTCATCAGCACGCGGAAGACCGGCCGCGCCCGCCCGCCGGACTCGTCGGCCTCGGGCGCGGCCCAGCTGGCATGCTTCGGCGCGTGCCGACGGCCGCTCTGGCTGAAGGCGCTGCACACATCGAAGCGCGCCGCGTCGGCGAGCATGTCGAGCTTGGCGTCGAGATCCATAGGGTGCTATGGTAGCACAGCCGTTGCGATATTCATATGCCTGGCGTGCGGCAAAGCCGCACGCCAGGCATATGAAAACGCGCGGGGGCGGCTCAGCCGCCCCCGCACCCCCGCCGGGAGGCGGCTACTTCCACTCAAGCGTCAGCACGTCCTTGGCGATCTTGTGGTCGAGGTTGCCTGAGGCATCGGCCACGGCGAACCCGAAGGGCGTCGGCTTGGACGGTATGAGCACCCCGTCGTCGGGGTGGGTGGTGTTCAGCAGGCGGCGCTGCACCACCACCCACTTGCCACTCTCCCACTTGCCGCTGGCCTCGACGTCGCCGAGCGAGCCGACCGGCTTCGACAGCACAAAGCCGGGGACGGTGTCGCCGGTCGCCAGCTTCGCCTTCGCCGCGTCGAACGCCACCTTGTCGGCGTCTAGCAGGATGGGCGACTTCAGATCCTTGCCGCTCATAAAAATGGGGGCGGGGTTGTTCTTGTCGCCGTTGGTGTTCTCAACCGGGCCGCCCGAGTCCACCGCGTCGTCCACGCGCGGGCTGCCCATGTCGTTGGGGTCGCTGAGGACGCTCCAGCTGATATCGTCGGCGTAGCCGACCGAGTTCGTGCGCGCCGCCATCCAGAACCAGCCGTCGTAGCGCACGTCGGCGCTGTCCGATCCCATCCACCACTTCTCCTGATCGGCGTTGGTGTTGTGGCAGGTGGCGGCGCAGCCCTTGCTGGCGAAGGTCGCGTTGTTGCCGATCGGCCAGATGAACCCGATGAAGTCCTGCTCACCCTCCTGGGTGAACGCCTTACCATCCCATGTCCAGGTGTCATCCTTCAGTGAGTTTGTCGCGTCGGCCCACTCGCTGCGGATCACGATGTACTGACCATCGTAGGCGGCCTGAATTGAGACGGTGGGGCCGTCCGGCTTGCCTGGGGCGGCGCCGACCGTGGCCACGTCAAGCTTGGGGGCCTGGGCCCAGTAGGGCGCAGCGGCATCGAGCGTGGTCGCGTCGACCTTGACGGCCGTCAGCGTGTTTGGCTTGGCGGCCGGGGCCGCCCCGCCGCCCTGCGGCGCGGCGGCCGGGGCCCCGCAGGCGGCGACGACGAACGCGAGGGTGATTGCCAGGGTCTCTACGAGCAGTAGGCGTTTCATAGGTTCTCTCCTTAGGCGTAGGCGGCCATCGCGAGAATCGTGAAGACGACGATGACGATGATGTAGAAGATACTAACCAGGGTTGTGATGGGCTTGTGCCAGGGGCGGCGCTCCTCGCCGGTGTCGATAAAGGGCAGCAGCACCATGCTGCCGAAGAGGAACAGCGGGATGACAATGGTGGCAATCGGCTCCAGGACGCCCGGGAAGTACTTGAGCAGCTGGAAGTAGAACAGGAAGTACCACTCGGGCCGCGGCACGTAGCTGTTGCTGGTCGGGTCGGCGGGGAACTCCAGCGGCGCGTGGTTGGCCCAGGTCATGAACACCAGCAGGGCCAGCAGGCCCAGGCCGACCGCCGTGTCCGTGATCGCCCAGTGCGGGAAGAAGGGCACGAAGGTCTTCGACTGCGCCTTCGCCTTCTCGGTGATCGCCGGGGCCATGCCGTGGAAGCGCAGCTGGAAGATGTGGGCCACGATCAGCACGGCCACCGACGCCGGCAGCAGCAGGATGTGGCCCGCGTAGAAGCGCGTGAGCGTCGCCTGGCCCAGGTTCGCGCCACCGCGCATGATGCGGAGCAGGAAGCCGCCGATCAGCGGCACCGACCCGGCGATCTCCGTGCCGACCTTGGTGGCCCAGTAGCCCTTCTGGTCCCATGGCAGCAGGTAGCCGGTGAAGCCGAACGAGAGCACCAGGAAGAACAGCAGCACGCCGGTGAGCCAGTTCAGCTCGCGGGGCTTCTTGTAGGCGCTGAAGTAGTAGGTGCGCAGCATGTGCAGCGACACCAGGATCACCATCGCGCTCGACCCGTAGTGGTGGAGGCCGCGCACCAGCCAGCCCAGCGGCAGCTGGTAGCTGATATAGTCTACGCTGTTGTAGGCCCCCTCGGTGCTCGGGTCGTAGTAGAAGGCCAGCAGAATTCCGGTGACGACCTGGATCAGAAAAGAGATCAGCGTCATCCCACCCAGCGTGTACAGGAAGTTGCGGTGGACATACTTGGGCACCGGGTAGTTCAGGAAGTCGCGCACCGGCCCGCTGAGCCCGGTCCGCTCGTCGATCCACTGGAAGATGCGGTTCATCGCGCTGTCCTTCGGCTAGATCTCGGCGAGGAGTGTCCCGTTTTGTACCTTCACCGCTAGCTGGCGCATGCGGTGCGGCGGCGGGCCGCTGATCACCTCGCCCGCGCGCGTGAATCTGCCGGAGTGACAGGGGCAGATAAAGTTGCCCTCGCCCTCGTTCCACTGCACAATGCAGCCCAGATGGGTGCAGGTGCCGTCGAGCGCGGTAAATGTCGCCCCGCCGTCGGCGCTGGAGACATACACCGTGCCGCGCTGGGTCACCTCGCGCCAGGCGTCGGTGGCGCGGGTGCTGTAGTTCACCTGCGTCACTGCGGCGGTCGGCAGGTCGGCGACCTTGCCGAGCTCGACCCATTTCGTGGCGCTTGACTCGAGCGAGTTCCCGATCAGAAAGCGCACGCCGGGGACGGCGACCAGCAGCGCGCCGATCGCGGCCAGCACCCCTAAGATCGCCTCAAGAAAGCCGCGTCGGCTGATCGCGTGGTCGTCCCATACCCCTTTGCCGGCGGGGAGCGGTGGGAGCTTCGGTGCCGCCATGGGCCTCTCCTTTTTATGCGTAGCAGGTGAATATATGCGCCACTGTAGCACCGCCACCTGTCAGAATGGCGTCACAGGTTGTCGCAATTGTGTCTCAGATTGCGCTATACGACCTAGATTGTGCTATCGTGAGCATGCAAGGACTATGCCGCCGGCCCCGCTTTCGGTCGGGCCTGGGCGGCGAATCTGCCGACTGGCGCTTTGTCTAGCTGAGTGAGGTGATGCCATGCGGGCCATACACGTACCGCAGCCCAAGCGCTCGACCGGTGCGAGTCTGCGTGTGGTCATCATCATCCGCTTCGTGCTGCCGCTGGTTCTCTGCCTGCTGGCCCTGGGGTTTGAGTTTGGTGAGCACGGCGGGGCGAACGACGAGCAGCGCAACAGCTGGCCGGGCATGAGCGAGATGGTGATCTTCGGCATGATCGGGCCGGCGGCCGTCTTTGCGACAATGACCTATGTCGTCGTGCTGCTCCGCGAGATCAACGCCGTCCACTCTCGCCTTACCGAGCTGAACCAGGGCCTTGAGCGGCTGGTGGCCGAGCGCACCGCCGACCTCCAGACCAGCAACGCCGATCTGGCCCAGGCCAACCACCGGCTGCACGAGCTCGACCAGATGAAGTCGGACTTTGTGGCCCTGGTGAGCCACGAGCTGCGCGCGCCCCTGGCCACGCTCAACGGCGGGCTTGAGGTGGCGCTCCAGCACCCCGATGACCTGCCCGTGCGGTCACGGCGGGTGCTCGATCTGGTGATGGGCGAGACGCTGCGGCTGACCCAGTTTGTGCAGACGGTCCTCGATGTCTCGCAGCTGGAGGCCGGCAAGCTGCGGCTGAACTACGGCCCGCTGGCGGTGCGGCCGATGCTGCGGCGGGCGGTCGAGATCGTGTTTGGCCCTGATGATCGGCGCGTCGTCTGGCAGATCCCGGCCAGCCTGCCGCCGGCCTGGGGCGATGAGGTCTACGCTGAGGAGGCGATCCGTAACCTACTGCGCAACGCCCAGAAGTACACCCCGCCCCAGTCGCCGATCCTGCTGACGGCCATACAGGGCGGCCACTGTATGCGCATCTGTGTCACCGACTATGGGCCGGGCATCCCCGCCGAGGCCCAGGATAAGATCTTCGAGCGATTCTATCGAGCTGGGCAGGATCTCGAGCACGCCCCGCGCGGGTGGGGCCTCGGCCTGCACTTTATAGTGGACCCAAGAATCTAGACACTCAGGCGAGCAGGGTTCCGTACAATAGA
>JBAXES010000204.1:0-6985 GCA_037140315.1 Chloroflexales bacterium | reverse complement strand
GTGCAGGCCTGCGGGGCCGGGGCGATGGTACCGATCAGCATGGCCCTGGTGGGCGACATCTTCCCGCAGGGGCGGCGCGCGACGGCCCTGGGCGTGGTCGGCGCGGTGGACACGGCGGGCTGGATGGTCGGCCACCTCTACGGCGGCGTGCTGATGCGGGCCTTCGACAGCTGGCGCCTGCTCTTCTGGCTAAACCTACCGGTAGGTATACTGGCCCTGGCGCTCACCTGGTGGGCGCTGCGAGATGTGCCGCAGCGGCGCGACGGCGGCGGATTCGACTGGCTGGGCGCGGCGCTGATCAGCGCCAGCCTGATCGCCCTGAACGTGGGCCTGTCCGCCGGCGGCGACCTAGGCGGCGGCGACTTCTACGGCGAGCGGGCCGGGCCGCCGGCCTACGCCATGCCGCTGGTGCTGGCCGCCCTGGCCCTGCTGGCCGCCTTCGTCTGGGCCGAGCGGCGCAGCGCCTACCCGCTGCTCGACCTGGCGATCTTCGCCGACCGGGGTGCCGCCGCCGCCTGCGCGATCAACGCGCTGGTCGGCTTCGCCCTGGCCCTGGCGATCACCAACGTGCCCCTGTTCATCAACACGCGCCTGGCCCTGCAGAACGTCGCCGACGCGGGCGTCCTGCGCCGGGCGGCCTGGGAGTCGGGCTGGATGCTCTCGGCGCTGACGCTGACGATGGCGGTCGCGGCGGCGCCCGGCGGCGCGATCGCCGGGCGCCTCGGCCCACGCCTGCCCGCGCTGATCGGCCTGGCCATGGCCCTGTCCGGCACCCTCATGATGAGCCGCTGGCAGGCCGGGAGCGGCTACCTGGGCATGGGGCTAGAGCTGGCCCTGGCCGGGGCCGGCCTGGGCCTGGCGATCTCGCCGCTGGCCGAGGCGGTGATCGCCGCCGCCGACCCGGGCCGCCGCGGCAGCGCGGCCGCCCTGGTGATCGCCCTGCGGCTGGTGGGCATGACCGCCGGCGTGGCCGCGCTCACGCTCTACGGCGTGCCGCGCCAGGACGCGCTGCGCCGCGCCGGGGCCGCCAACCCACTGGCCAGCAGCGACCCGGCGCGCTTCCTGCTTGATGTGGCGGCCCAGGTGATCGGCGAGACCTTCCTGATCGGGGCGGCCGCGCTGGCCCTGGCCCTGGTGGCGGGGCTGTGGATGCGCGGGCGTCATGATCATATGGCTGGCTGAGATTGCCAGCCATATGCGTTGACACCGCCCTACCCGCGTGTTACCATCCATGCAACCGCGGTGTATCGAATGTCATGGACGTGCGCCTATGCCCCCTGAGCTGCCCGCATGGGCGCAGACCTACCTCTACCCGCCGCTGGTGGTGGTGGCGATCTGGGTGGCCCTCACCGCCGGGGTGCTGGGGCTGAACCGGCGCGGGCCGCGGGCGGCGCGGATGGCCCTGCTGCTCAGCCTGCCCCTGCTGGGGGTGGCCCACTGGCAGCTGGGGGCGGCCCGGCACGACTTGAGCGCGCTGGGGGCCTACCGGGCCTTTGCGGCGGGCATGGTGGTGTGGGCGTGGCACGAGCTGGCCTTCTACAGCGGCCTGATCAGCGGCCCCTGGCGGCGCGCCTGCCCGCCCCACGCGCGCGGGGTGGTGCGCTTCGGCTACGCCCTGGGCACGCACCTCTACCATGAGCTGGCCTGCGTCGCCGAACTGGCCCTGATGCTGTATCTGCTCGGCGACGCCACCAACTGGGTCGGCCCGATCATCTTCTGCCTGAGCTGGGCGCTCCAGCACAGCGCCAAGCTCAACGTGCTGCTCGGCGTCCCCTGGCTGCAGGTCGATCTCTTCCCCGCGCACCTGCGCTACCTGGGCAGCTACTGGGCGCGCCGCACCGCCAGCTCCTTCTTCCTGCCCTCGGCCTCGGTCTGCACCCTGCTCTCCGGCCTGCTCTGGCTCTCCGCCAGCTCGCTCAGCCCCAACCCGGTGGCGGTGCGCCTCGCCCTGATTGCCAGCGTCATCACCCTCGGGGCGCTGGAGCACTGGCTGCTGCTGCTGCCAGCCCGCGCGCTGGCGGCCGCCGGACAGGTTGCGGAGTGAGCTGCTGAGCCTCGCTTGTCGCTTGCCGCGCATTACGGTATGATAGCCGGTGAGCGAGCAAGGAGGAGCGTATGCTCGAAATCATATTCGCGCCCCGGTCGGTGGCTGTGGTTGGCGCGTCGCCAGACCCAGACCGGCTCGGGCATGTCGTGCTTAAGAATATCATCACCAACGGCTACCGCGGAAGTATATACCCCATCCACCCCACCGCGACGACCGTGCTCGACCGGCCGGCCTACCCGACGATCGCGGCCCTGCCCGAGACGCCGGATCTCGCAGTGATCGTCATCCCGCCCGATCACGTGCTGCAGGTTGTGGAAGAGTGCGGCCAGCGGGGCGTGAAGGGCCTGGTGGTGATCACCGCCGGGTTTAAGGAGGTCGGCGGCGAGGGCAAGGAGCTGGAGCGCCAGCTGCTGGCCACGGTGCGCAAGTACGGGATGCGCATGGTCGGCCCGAACTGCCTGGGCGTGATCGACACCGTCAGCGACCTGAACGCCTCGTTCGCCGGCCTGATGCCGCTGAGCGGCGAGATCGCGCTGATGTCGCAGTCCGGCGCGATGTGTACGGCCATCCTCGACTGGAGCCGGGAGCAGGGGATCGGCTTCTCGCGCTTCGTGTCGCTGGGCAACAAGGCAGATGTCGATGAGGTGGCCCTGCTGCACGCCTGGAACCGCGACCCGCACAGCAAGGTGATCCTGGCCTACCTGGAGGGGATCAACGACGGGCCGGGCTTTATCGCCGCTGCCCGCGAGGTGACGAAGAACACGCCGGTGATCGCGATCAAGAGCGGCACCACGGAGGCCGGCACGCGCGCGGCGTCCTCGCACACCGGCTCGCTGGCCGGCTCCGAGGCGGCCTACGAGGCGGCCTTCAGCCAGAGCGGCATCCTGCGCGCCCGCACGATGAACGAGCTGTTCGACCTGGCCATGATCTTCGCCTACCAGCCGCTCATCCAGGGCAACCGCGTCGCTATCGTCACCAACGCCGGCGGCCCCGGCATCATCGCCACCGACGCCGTCGAGCGCAGCGGCCTGAAGATGGCCAGCTTCACCCCCGAGACGCTGGCCACCCTGCGGGCGAACCTGCCGGTCACGGCCAATATCTTCAACCCGATCGACATCATCGGCGACGCCCGCAGCGACCGCTACCGGATCGGGCTGGAGGCGGCCCTGGCCGACCCGGGCGTGGACGCGGCGATCATCCTGCTCACCCCGCAGGCCCGCAGCGACCTGATCGAGACCTGCCTGGTGATCATCGAGCTCTCGCGCAGCTACGGCAAGCCGGTGACGACGAGCTTTATGGGCGGCTACAGCCTCGGCCCGGCGGTCGAGATGCTCAGCACAAACAGCATCCCCAACTACACCTTCCCCGAGCGGGCCGTGCAGTCGCTCTCATCGATGGTGCAGTACAGCACCTGGCGCCAGCGCCCCGCACCCACCTACCGCAGCTTCGAGGTCGACCGGGACCGGGTGCGCAAGCTCTTCACCGACGTGCGCGCGGCCGGCCGGGTTGAGCTCGGCGAGATCGAGGCCCGCGAGGTGATCGCGGCCTACGGCATGCGCCTGCCGCAGAGCTGCCTGGCCAGCTCGCCCGACGAGGCCGCCAAGATCGCCGCCGAGATCGGCTTCCCGGTGGTGATGAAGATCAGCAGCCCCGACATCCTCCACAAGAGCGACATCGGCGGCGTCAAGGTGGGCGTGAGCGACGCCGCCAGCGCCCGCGACACCTACGAGCTGATCGAGTACCGCGCCCGCAAGTACAGCCCCGGCGCGCGCATCTGGGGCGTGCTGGTACAGGAGATGGTGCGCAAGGGCCGCGAGATGCTTGTCGGCGTCACCCGCGACCCGCAGTTCGGCCCGCTGGTGGCGGTCGGCATGGGCGGCATCTACGTCGAGGTGCTCAAAGATATCGCCTTCCGCCTGGCCCCGATCAGCGAGCTTGAGGTGAGCGAGCAGCTGCGCGCCATCCGCACCTACCCACTGCTGCGCGGCGTCCGCGGCGAGCCGCCGGCCGATATCGCCGCGATCGAGGAGACGGTGCTGCGGGTCAGCCAGCTGGTCACCGACTTCCCCGAGATCGTGGAGATGGACATTAACCCGCTGGTGGTGCACAATCAGGACGAGGGCGCGATCGTGCTGGATGCGCGGATTATTCTGAAGTAATGTTGAATGCTGAATGCTAAATGTTGAATGTTGAGCGGAATTCAACATTCAACATTCAGCATTCAACATTCCAGCCAGGAGGCAGCGATGGCAACGCTCTATGTCGCTTCAACGGAAACCTTCGTCGGCAAGAGCGCAGTCTGTATCGGCCTGCTGCGCCGCATGCAGCGCGATGGGTTCGACGTCGGCTATATGAAGCCGGTCAGCGTCTCGGTGACGCACACGCCCGACCGCGTGCTCGACGAGGACGCCGCGTTTATCCGCGAGGCCCTCGGCCTGGCCGCGCCGCTGGAGCAGATCGCGCCCGTGCTGATCACCCCCGGTGTGATCGAGTCGATCATGCGCGGCCAGCCCGCCAGCTTCGCCCGGATCCTACGCGACGCCTACCTCGCCGTCTCGCGCAACAAGGACGCCATGGTGCTTGAGGGCACCAACACATGGTCCGAGGGGGCCCTGGTCGACCTCAGCGCCGACCAGGTGACCGACCTGCTCCAGGCGCCGGGGCTGCTGGTGAGCCGCTACGGCTCGCCCCTCGCGGTGGACACCATCCTCTCGGTGCAGCGCTATGTGGGCGACCGGCTGATCGGCGTGCTGCTCAACCAGGTCGAGGACCCGCAGCGCGACTTTGTGCAGAGCCGGGTGGTGCCCTTCCTCGAGTCGCGCGGGATCCCGGTCTTCGGCCTGATCCCCCACGACCACACCCTGGCTGGGATCAGCGTCGCGGAGCTGATCGAGCACCTCGGCGGCCAGCTGATCGGCAAGCGCGAGTGGTGCGAGAAGACGGTCGACTCGCTGATGATCGGGGCCATGGGCGCCGAGGCCAGCCTCTCGTTCTTCCGCCGCCGCCCCAACAAGGCGGTGATCACCGGCGGCGACCGCAGCGACCTGCAGCTGGCCGCCCTGGAGACGAGCACCAACGCCCTGGTGCTCACCGGCAACATCCGCCCGGTCTACCAGGTGCTCGACCGCGCCGACGAGCGCCAGGTGCCGATCATCATCGTCCCCGACGACACGCTGATCACGGTGGACCGCGCCGAGAGTCTGTTCGGGCGCGTGCGCTTTCACCAGGCGGCGAAGCTCGCCCGCTTCATCGAGCTCATGGACGCCAACTTCGACTTCGCCCGCCTCTACGAGGCCCTTGGGATGACTGCACACTAGGCCAGCACACACCATATGACACAAGAGCCAGAGATCATCGGCCCGCTTGTCTTTGTCGCGAACGCCGACTACCCCTACCCCTTTGCGGTCGCCAAGCCGCCGCGCTTCTGGATGGAGGAGACCGGCGGCGCCCTCGCCGAGGCCGTCGAGGTCTTTATGCGCAGCGAGGATCTGGCCGCCGGCCAGCTGGTTCTGATCACGATCTACCTGCGGCAGTACCTGGAGCGCGCGGTGATCACCGACGAGGCGGACCGCCGCCGGCTACTCGACCGGCTGCCCAAGCTGCGCGGCGTGCGCGATATGGAGCGCTTCGCCGAGGACCTCTCCGAGGCGGGGGTTGAGCCGTTCTAATGCTGTACAAGCGCATCCTCCGCCCGATCCTCTTCCGCGCCGCCGGCGGCGACGCCGAGGCCATCCACGAGTGTACCCTGGCCATGCTGGCCATGCTTGGCCGCACGCCGGCCACGCGCCTGGCCCGCGTCCCGAGCGGCCCTAGCCTAGAGCGCACGCTGTTCGGGGTGCGCTTCCCGAACCCGGTCGGCCTGGCCGCCGGCATGGACAAGAACGGCGTGGCACTGCAGGCCTGGGCGGCCATGGGGTTCGGGTTCGTGGAGGCCGGCACGGTCACCTGGCGCGCCCAGCCCGGCAACCCGCGCCCGCGCATCTTCCGGCTGCCGCAGCACGAGGCGCTGATCAACCGCATGGGCTTCAACAACGCCGGCGCCGTGGCCCTCGCCGCCCGCCTGACGGCGCTCGGAGACCCGCCCCTGCCGGTCGGCATCAGCCTGGGCAAGTCGCGCGCCGCCCCGATCGAGGCGGCCACCGACGACTACTGCGCCTCCTTCCGCACGCTCTACGACCACGGCAGCTACTTCGCGGTCAACGTCAGCTCGCCGAACACGCCCGGCCTGCGCGCCCTCCAGGACCGCGCCCAGCTCGGCGGGCTCCTGGCGGCCCTCCAGGAGATCAACCGGCGGATCAGCCACGCCCGCCACGCCGCGCCGAAGCCGCTGCTGGTGAAGATCGCCCCCGACCTGGGCGACGCGGCGATCTGCGAGCTGCTCGAGGTGTGCGCCGAGCACGCTGTGAGCGGCCTGATCGCCACCAACACCACCGTCGGCCGTAGCGGCGTGACCGACCACCCCCGCGCGGGCGAGGCCGGCGGGCTCAGCGGGCGGCCCCTGGCGGCGCGCGCGCTCCAGGTGGTGCGCCTCATCCGCCGCGAGGCCGGCCCCGGCCTGCCGATCATCGGGGTGGGCGGCATCTTCACCCCCGACGACGCCCTGCGCATGCGCGAGGCCGGCGCCGACCTGCTCCAGATCTACACCGGCCTGGTCTACGAGGGGCCGGGCGTGGTGCGCCGGATCGTGCGCGCCTTAGCTTGAATGTTGAATGTTGAATTCAACGCAGTAGACAAGGTTACAGGGAACAGAAATACCGCATCCTGATGCAGTGCAATTGCCTGAACGGTAACGTACGCTGAAACCTTATCGTAGAGCAAAACTCACCCTGTCGCGCTGAGCGAAGCGTCCCGGCGGGCGATATGGACACCGGGGCGCTTCGCTTCGCTCCTGAGAACCATCGAGGGTGTCATGCTGAGCGCAGCGAAGCATCTTCCAGT
>JBAXES010000203.1:0-7007 GCA_037140315.1 Chloroflexales bacterium | reverse complement strand
ATCCTGATGCAGTGCAATTGCCTGAACGGTAACGTACGCTGAAACCTTGTCCTACCGCAAAAGCCACCCTGTGGGCGTCTCGGTCATGCTGAGTACCCAATGACCCGGCGGGCCAGTGGTGCCGGGAGCAACGTCTTCGCCGGTCACCCCGAGCGCAGCGAGGGGTCTTCCCATCACGGTCGCTGGAAGATTCCTCGCTGCGCTCGGAATGACCGGTGCGCGGGATGGTTCTCAGGAGCGCAGCGAAGCAACTACCACCTTCGAGTGGGTAGACCCTTCACTGCGCTCAGGGTGACATGGGCCGGGATATCCAAGGTGACAGGGTGACTTTTGCTCTACTGCGCTCTTTGGTGTCGATCTGCCTCACGCCCTGGCTGGGATCGCTGTCATCCCCGATGACGATCTGATGGTGGCTCTAGCGACCCAGGGGCTGGTGTCGGCGTGGCTGGAGGCGGCGCTGCGGTCGCCGCACTGGAATGAGCGTCTGGCCGTAGCGCTTAGCCCGGTGGCCGATACGGCGGCCCTGGCCCGTCTCGCCGAAGATGGTAACTGGCTGGTGCGGGCGGCAGCGCGCGAGCGCTGAGTGCTATCATATTGCCCTGTGGCGCTCGGCGGCAGAGCCGCCAGCGATCAGCAAACAGCTTTAGGGGAGGCGAAGCTGCCCCTAAACCCCCGCCAGAGGCGTTATATTCAGCACACGCGACATAAGAGGGCAGCGTATGACCTCCAGCCCAGATCAAAATGTTATGGCGAGCATGCACCTGGGGCAGCTGGTGCAGCACTGTGCGGCGCAGAGCGAGCGCTACTTCCAGCGCCAGGACTCTGACCCGCGCTACTGTTACGAGCTGCTGCGCCGGGCGATCTTTGACCGGAACCAGCAGGCCTGGACGATGTTCTACAACCAGTACCGGCCGCTGGTGGTGAGCTGGGTGCTGCGCCACCCGGCCTTCGTGCAGAGCGGCGAGGAGGCGCAGTATTTTGTGAACTGCGCCTATGAGAAGTTCTGGGCCGCCATGACTCCTGCGAAGTTCGAATACTTCCCAGATTTGAAGTCGTTGCTACGCTACCTCCAGACCTGTGTACACAGCGTGATCGTCGATCAGATTCGCCATACCGACCATCGGGCGCTGCCGCTGGACATGGAGGTGGCCCACGGAGCCTCGGGCATTGCCCTCGACCATGCTTCTTGTGAGGAGTTCTGGCGCTGGCTTGAGGCGCGGCTGCATAGCGAGAAGGAGCGCCGCGTGATCTACGGCTCGTTTTTTATGGAGCTGAAGCCGCGCGAGCTCTACGCCGAGTTTAAGCAAATATTCCGCGACGTGGGCGAGGTACACCGGGTGAAAGAGAATGTGCTGGCTCGCCTGCGGCGCGACCCGGAGCTGCGGGCGTATCTGAGCCTAGATGGGTGAGGCCGTGCCGGAAAATATACAACCTCCATCGTTCAGCAGGGGCAAAAGGAGTGATGATATGATCTGCGTAAGGCCACCTGAGCTGGATGAGCGTGAGCTGATAGCATTTGTTGACGGTGACGCTACCGCGCGCGTGCGTGAGCACCTTGCGCAGTGCCCGTTCTGCATGGGGCGCGCCGAGGATCTGGCCGACATAGCTGCGGGGCTGCGTGTGCGCCTCTACCGTCTCGACTGTCCGCCCGTGGAGGACCTGGGCGATATGCGGCTCGGCGTCATCGCCGGTGATCAGCGGGCGGCCCTGGAGAGCCACACCGACCATTGTCCGCACTGCCGCCGTGAGCTGGCGCAGCTGGACAGCTACCTCGATAGCCTGGCGGCTGAGCTGGAGCCGGGTATCGTAGATCGGGTGAAAGTGCTGATCGCTCGCCTCATACGCGGCGGCCCAACCCTCGGCATGGCCACGGTCGGGGTGCGCGGTGACGGCGACGAGGCGCTGCTCTATGAGGCCGGGGACACTCAGCTGGCCATCGAGATTCTGCCCTCACTGGACAGCCCAGGGTTGAGCGACGTGTTTGGGTTGGTTTCGGGCGGCGATATGGCGAGCATGACGATCCGGCTGCTGCGCAGTGGCCAGCTGGTCGCCGCAGCAGATGTGGACTCGGTCGGGAACTTTGTGCTGGCCGATCTGGATCCCGGCTCCTACGAGCTGACCCTACGCGGCCTCGACGTAGAGGTGCAGGTGCCTGATCTGCGCATCACCTAATGACGCATGACCGGCTGATCGACGCCCTGCTCGCCGAGGGAGCCGCGTCGGCGCAAAGCGCCCTGCTCGCCGACCACCGCGATCTGCTCGACGACGAGTTTGCGGCTGCCCTAAAGGGGCGGGCCGATCAGCTGCTGCGCGCCGATATCCACGCGTCTCAGGTGGCGGCGGATCTGCTGATCCTGGCAAGCGAGATCGGCAATGCGCCGCCGATGCGGGCGTTGGGCCTGCTGGCGCGGGCCAATGCCGCCTCGATCGGCCTTGGCGAGTACCAGACAGCGCTGGAGTCCTACGACGAGGCGGCGGCGATCTACCGGGGCGCTGGGCGTGAGGTTGACGCCGCCCGCTCGCAGATCGGCAAGTTGTGGGCGCTAGCCTGCCTGGGCCGCTACGAGGAGGCCGAGTCCGCCGGGGCCTGGGCCAGGCGCGTGCTGGAGGCCCAGGGCCAGTGGCGACCGCTGGCCACCCTGACGATGAACATGGCAATCGTCTACGGGCGACAGGGGGCCGACGCGGCAGCCCTGGCGATGTTCGAGCGCGCCGGCGAGATCTACGCCCGCCTCGGCGACGAGGGTGAGTCCTTTATGCCGCTGATCGACCAGAACTGCTCGATTGTGCTGCGCAACCTGGGACTCTTTGAGCGATCAATGGCCTCTAGCCAGCGCGCCCTCGGCCGCCTGCTCGACCAAGGGCAAACGGTTGAGGCCGCGCGGGCCAGGCAGAACCTGGCGATCACCCACTTTGTGCTCGGGCGCTACACCGAGGCCCTGGATCTGCTCGACGTGGCCCGCGAGATCTTTCTGGCCGACGGGCGGCAGCGCGACGCGCTGCTGACCGAGCTGCTGGGCGGCGAGTGCCTGCTCCAGCTGCGCCGCTTCAGCGACGCGCTGGGGGCGGCCCGGCGGGTGCGTGAGCTGTTTCGCGCGCGCGGGGTGCGCCTTGAGGTGGGCCAGGCCCTGCTGAACGAGGCCGCCGCCTACAGCGGCCTGCGCCGCTACGAGGAGGCCCTCGGGTCGCTGGCCGAGGCGCGGACGCTGTTTGAGGCCGAGGAGAATCTGGTCTGGACGGCGGCGGTCGACCTGGAGCGGGCGGCGGTGATGCTGCGGCGCGGCGAGCACGCGGCCAGCCTCAGTCTCGCCCGCACGTGCGCCGAAACCTTCGCGATCCACGCCCTGCCGCTGCGCGAGGCCCACGCCTACCTGCTGGCGGCGCGCGCGGCGCTGGCGGCGGGCCAGCTCGACACAGCCCGCCAACTGGCCGGTGAGGCCCTGGCCAGCGCCGAGAGCGCCGCGCTGCCGGCCCTGAGCTACCAGTGCCGCCACCTGCTCGGTCGGCTGGCCGATCCTGCCTATCGCAGTGACGGGGTGAAGAGGGACGCTCACGGAGCGTCCCGCCCATTAGAGGCGCTGGCCTACTACGATGCGGCGATCAGCGACCTCGACCAGCTGCGCGGCCAGCTGATGGTCGAGTTCCGCGCCGACTTCTTAGACGACAAGCAGGCCGTCTACGAGGATGCGGCGGCCCTCTGCATGGAGCTAGGCCGCCCCGAGGACGCGATGCTCTACGCGGAGCGGGCCAGGTCGCGGGCGCTGATCGATATGCTGTCACGGCGAGTGGACTTGAGCATCCAGGCTCGTCGGCCCGAGGACGCGGCGCTGGTGGCCGAGCTGAACGAGCTGCGGGCCGAGCGTGATCGGCAGCTGCGGCGCTGGGAGAGCCGTGAGATGGCCCGCGAGGGCGGCGAGCCGAGCGACCAGGAGCGTCAGCAGGCCCAGCAGGCGATCATCGAGCTGGAGCAGCAGGTGATCGCCGGGTGGCACCGGCTGCTGGTGCATAACGCCGACTATGCCCGCGAGGCGGCCCTGTGGCGCGCCCGGCCCGAGTCGCCGCGGCCCGCCCTGGGCGCGCAGACCCTGCTGTTGAGCTACTTCAGCATCCGCGGGCGGGTGGTGGCCTTTGTGGTACGGCGTGACGGGGTGCGGGCGCTGTACCTGGGCGAGATGGCGCAGGTCGAGCGGCTCTCGCGGCTGCTGGCCCTGAATATGCGGGCCACGCCGGGCATCACGGGCGAGCGGGCGATAAGCCTGGAGGCCAACGCGCGGCACCTGCTCGGCCAGCTCTACGGGCTGCTGGTGGCCCCGCTGGAGGCCGACCTGGCGGGCTACCGCGACCTGATCGTGGCCCCACACGGCTCGCTGCACTACCTGCCCTTCCACGCGCTTCACGATGGCGTGGGCTATCTGCTGGAGCGCTTCACCATCAGCTACCTGCCGGGGGCGAGCCTGCTGCCGCATATTCGACCGGCACCGTCGGAGGCCGAGGGCGCGCTGGTGCTCGGCTACTCGCACGGTGGGCGATTGCCCTACGCCCTCAGCGAGGCCCGCGCGGTGGCGGCGGGCCTGGGTGTGTCGGCCCACCTGGAGGACGAGGCCAGCCTGGAGCTGCTGCGCGCCACGATCGGCGGGCGGCGGGTGGTGCACATGGCCACGCATGGCAGCTTCCGCCTCGACAGCCCGCTGTTCTCTGGGCTGGTGCTGGCCGACGGCTGGCTGACCACCCTGGAGAGCTTCAACCTGCGCCTCAGCGCCTCGCTGGTGACGCTGAGCGCCTGCGACACCGGGCGCAGCCGGGTCGGTGCCGGCGATGACCTCCAGGGGCTGATGCGGGCAATGCTGCACGCGGGGGCAGCATCGCTGCTGCTGAGCCTGTGGACGGTAGAGGATCAGGCGGCGGCCGACCTGATGGGCCAGTTCTACGCCCAGCTGGCGGCCGGTGCGGGCAAGGCGGCGGCCCTGCGCCACGCCCAGCGCGCCATGATCGCCGCCAGCGGGCTGCGCGCCCACCCGTACTTCTGGGCACCATTCTTCCTGGTCGGGGATACCGGGAAACTGTAGGTTTTCATCGTTGAGTGTTCCGATCGGGCTACCTACAATCCACAACCGTTATGCATTCAACGAGGTGTGTATGCGCTATCGAATGATGGCTAAGCTCTTGGTGATCTTGGCAGTGCTCGCCCTAGGCCCGGGGATCGCCCCGGCGCGCGCGCAGACGGCTCCGGACACCTACTTTGTGCCGGGGCAGGTGATCATCAGCGGGCTGCCTGCCGAGATCGACGCTGTGGTGCGGGCTTCCGGGCTCCCGCTGAGCCCCATCCGCGACGCCCAGAGCGGCCAGCGCGCCGAGATCGATCTGTCCTACACCGACGCACTGCCGATGATGCCGGGGTTCCCCTTCGCCACCCGCCGGGGGCTGGTCATCCGGCTCTATAGCGGGCCTGTCGATGTGGTACCGGCAGTGAACTCGCTGAACCGCATAGCTCAGAGCATCAACGGCGGGGTGAATGTGCGGGCTGAGCTGAACAATGTCGTCGGGCGCGACCCGGCGCTGGTGAAGGGCAGCCCCTGGAGCGTCGGCGGCAGCCCCTGGAGCGTCGGCGGCAGCCCCTGGAGCGTCGGCGGCAGCTCGGCGGCGGGCAGCACCTCGGCCGCCGAGAGCTTCCTCGACCAGTGGGCCTTCGGCCCCGATGGCGTGGGCCTCTTCGAGGGCACGGGCGAGAAGCGCCGGCGCACGGTGGCCGCCGATGGCTCCGATGTGCAGGTGGCGATCTTCGACACTTCGCCCTTCACCCTGCCGGTCGGGATCACCACCGACGTGGAGATGATCGACTGGATCACGCCCCCCCTTAAGCTGGACGTGCGCCACCCGACGCTCTGGGGCCAGGCGAAGCTGCCGGTGCCGAACCCGGCGGTTGATGAGTCGGACCACGGGCTGTTCATCGCCGGGATCATCCACGTGATCGCCCCGGCGAGCGAGATCCGCCTGGTGCGCGTGCTCAACGACTATGGCCAGGGCGACATGTTCTCGCTCTGCCACGCTCTGCACGCCTTCATCAGCGGCCAGGCGGCGCTCGGCCGGCGCGGCGTGATCAACCTGAGCCTGGGGGTCTTCCCACCGCCGCCGAGCGCCGCCACGCAGGGGCTGCCGAAGGAGCTAAGCGCCCTGGAGACGGCCATCATGTCGGCTGAGGGCGCGGGGATCATGGTGGCCGCTGCGGCCGGCAACCAGGCGGCCTCGGCGTCGCCGCTCCCCGATCAGCAGCTCCCCGCCGGCTACGACACGGTGATCGGCGTGGCGGGCAGCACCAGCGGGCGCGAGCGGAGCTGCTTCTCGAACCCCGGTGACCTGGCTGCGCCCGGTGGCGACGGCGTGCTGCCGGGCTGCACGCCGGATCTCAGCGGCTGTAAGGGTTCGTGCGACCTGGCGATCATCAGCCTGGCGGCCACGAAGGCTAGCCCCGGCGACGGGTACGTCTACTGGCTGGGCTCCTCGTTCGCGGCGCCCTTCGCCAGCGGCGCGGCGGCCCTGCTCCTCGACCAGTATGACGGCAAGATGGCCCCGGATGAGATGCGCGCCTGGATCGCCAAAGGGGCCACCCGGCCCCACCTGCAGGCGAGCGACACTTCTCTGGGCGCGGGGATCATCAGCCTGCCGCAGATCCTCTCCCCCTGACTTTGTTAGAGCCACCCATCGATGGGGGGCGTGGGGGCGGCAAAGCCGCCCCCACGCCCCCTTCTCTGTTGGGCTTTGGCGGTGTTAGCCGCTAAGACAAGGTTACAGGGAACAGGGAACAGGGCTCGTGCAAAGTCCCTGGGGCTGCGCCCCAGACCCCGCTTTTTGTCAGGTTTGGGCGGCGAAGCCGCCCAAACCTGACAAAAAAATAACGTGGGGGCGGCGAAGCCGCCCCCACACCCCCTCCGGGAGGTGACTTTGCACCAGCCCTGGGAACAGGGAACAGGGAACAGAAATACCGCATCCTGATGCAGTACAATTGCCTG
>JBAXES010000202.1:0-7012 GCA_037140315.1 Chloroflexales bacterium | reverse complement strand
GGGATAGCGCTTCGGGCATTGGGTCAACATCCCCAACTCCCTGAACCCTATCCCCTATCCCCTGAACCCTCCCGTGCCGCCGGTCGAGCCAGGCGATGAGCTGCTCGCCGAGGGCCGGGCTGAGGGTGGTGGCGTCGATCACCTCGCCCAGCTCGGCGATGTCCCAGCTGGCGGGGATGGCCGCGAGCAAGAACTCCAGTTGCTCGGGGGCTAGCGACTCGACCCCGCCGCCGTCGAGGGCGATCTCGCCACGGGCCAACCGTCCGCCGATCTCAGCGATTGCGCCCGGCCCACCCTTGAGCACGCTGGAGAGCTTGATGCGATTCATAGGAAGATGTTGTAGCTTGGCATGGAGTCCCACCTGGGAAGTTTCGATCTTCGTTCAGTTTACCATGTAGATCGGCGGAGAAGAGCTTATGAAGGTGATTGTTTTATCATCTACGTGTGTTCTTCGCCATGCATTTTAAGTGCCCACCGCCGCATGAGTTCAACTGTATAGCAATAGTGCCCGTGTGTACACGTGATCACGTCATGGGTTGCGAGCGTTTCCAGTGCGGCCATTATTGTGGGTAGATCAAAAGCTGTTTCCTGAGCGATTGCGGTAGCGGTGAGGCCATCCGGATGGGCTGATAGGATCGTCAGGATCGTTGTCTGACTAGGCTGATGACTCTGATGTGCTTGAATCCAGACGCCGTCGAAGTACGCGTGACCATCGCGGTAAAATTCTGGTGCTTCAATGACCGCATCGACATCAATGATGGTGAAAAGGCGCTTGCGCTCAATCCCCTCACCGATTGTTTGCCGATTGTAGTAGGATACGAGGGCATGCCCAATAAGCTGGAGCAGGTACGGCTGGCCATTGGTCAGGGTGATCACTTGCTCAATCGCATCGGGGGTGTAGTTGAGCGAGAAGTCGGGGGTTGGCTGGGTGATGAGCCGCCGTGCGCCTTCAGGCGATAGAAAGCTTACTGGGATGGCAGACACGCTCCCAAAAAGTGGGTTCCAGTAGTTATGGGTCATCTCCTCTAACGTATGCAAGCCGGCCAATGCAAGCACGAACCAAGGATAGGTTTGGATCAAGCCGCGCAGGCTATCAAGCAGTTGAGGCTCAAGGCGTCCGGCAATAATCCACTCTTCGATCTTCTCAAACTCATCTATCGCCAGGATCAGACGTATGTTGCCACGACTTACATCGATCCGATGCAGGTATTGCTCGAACGCCGTGTAGGGGTTACGCTGAAAAAACCTCCCCTCATCGGGCTCTTCAATTGCCGTATGAACTTCTATAGGTAAGGATCGATGTATCTCTTCCGCTAGAGTGTACAGCAGATCGCTTGCATTCTCCACAAAGCCTATCCGCTGGAGGTTGTAGTTAATGACGATGGTGTCCATCTCCAGCTGGCCGGCTAGATTACGCAAGATTGACGATTTGCCCATACGCCGGTGTCCATAGAGGATGACCGATGGGCGCTGTTCAGAACCCGACCAAAGCTCGTTCAAGCGGCGTAAAATATCCTCGCGCCCCACAAAAAGATCGCCATAGACTGGGTTGCCAGCGACGTAGGGGTTAGGGACTGGGCCTTGTTCTTCGTCACGGGCGAGACGCCCGCCTTCTGCAGCGAGGATTGGCCGCCAGCGATTGACCATGTGGTTCAGCAGCGTGCTGTAGGGTACAGTAAGATCATGCGCTATTGTGGCAACTTGCTCAATTTGTGCACTGGCGCGTAGCAGTTGGTTTCGCTGGAGTGCAGGGGCTGTGGAGTCCTGATATTCGCGAATCATGGCACTGATTTCTTCGAACGCCACAAGGGCGCGATCAAAGCCTGCAGGGATGTGTGTTACCACCTCGGCTGGCAGGACAGGTGGAATATACGCAGCAATTGCCGTAATGCTGTCGATGCCGAATCCCTGGGCGAGGGCGTTATAGATAGCCTCGTTGGCGAGGATCAGATTGCTCTCTCGCTTATTAGCGTTAATCTCGGCCATCATATCGTAGATCACACAGACCGAGCCGAAGTGCTCGCCGTTACTGGCCACCACCGGGTTTGCCGAGGCGCGGACGGTCCGCTCGCCGAGGGAGAACAGGCCGTGAACGCGCTGGCTACTGAATCCAGGTACGCCGTCAGTCAGTTCCTTCAGGGGGATCTCGATAAACCAGGCCGGCGGAGTATCATCGTCCTTGAGATTAAGGAAGCGGCGGGTGGCTTGGTTAATCAGGTGGATCCGCCCCTCGGTGTCACAGACGACGATCCCTACGTCGATGCTCTCGACGATGGCGGCCCGCTGCGTCGACTCGCTCTGCACCTGGTTGTAGAGATCCGTCAGGTAGCCGGTCATCGTGTTGAAGCTGTGCGCCAAAGTGCCGATCTCATTCTGCGACGTGATATGGGCGCGGCGGTTCAGGTCGCCGGCGGTGATCGCCTCGGCGGTGCGGGCCAGCTCGCCGATCGGCGCGGTGATTCGGTTGGCTATGATTATGCCAGCGCCGATAAGAAGGCTTGCCAGCATCAACACGAGCATAGCCATTGGCCAGATCGTGGTGGTGCCTGCATCGATTACATAGTCGCGCGAGAGGGCTGGCGCAAGGATACCCACCTTGGCGCCACGGATCGTGAAGGGCATGTAGGCGAACTGATACTCACGGCCACCAATCGTCTCGGTGCTGAAGATGAAGATATTGAGGTCGTTGGTGCTTGCCTCGAAGGAGCTAAGCAGCTCGAGGTTCATTGTCCGCACCTTGACGTCGGTACCACTGAAGGTCGAGGCAAGCATATCGCCCGACTGGCTGTAGAGCGTCATCCCGGCGGCCTGCGAGCGAGCCTTCAAGGTACTCAGCAGGCCGTCGGCGCCATCGATGCGGATCGCGGCGATCAGGCCGCCTACTACTGTATCGCCCTTGCGCACCGGAGTGATCGTCGCAAAGTACAGCGTCTCTGTCTCCCTACTCGTCGCATTAAGCTGGATTAGGCCCGCGTACCTATCGCCGCGGCTGTCGCTCACGCCGGCGAGCACGCGCTGGGTAAACCACGCCCCAGAGAGGTTAATCGGCGTGTGGGTGACATACTCACTGCTGAAGCTCCCCGGCGCCCGCTCGAAGTCGCTGATTGTCTGTCCGTTGCGGTCGAAGGCGATCAGCCGATCAATGCTGACGCTGCTGCGGTTGGAGCTTACGCGGAAGAAGGGGTCGAGGGCGTCTTCGAGCCCCTTGAAGTTCCTATCGGCGAAAGCATCGGCCACGCCGGGTGCGCCGGTCGACTCGTTGCGTTGGGCAAAGGCGACTTCGCGCAGGAACTGTAGGTTGGCCTGCTCTTGGCTCAGGAGCGTATCATTCGCCGTGCGCGTCACCGAGGCTAGCTGGTTATTGAAACGCTCTTGGAGGGAGCCGAACATCTGATAAGAAATTATCAGCCCACCTATAACCGATACGATAGCAGTGAGCAGGACGAATGGCCCAATAATTTGGTACCGAAGCTGCGTGTGCAGTGCGCTCATTATCCTGCGACTCCAGGGAAGCCGTCGCGCGCTCCGGGACGAACTGAATTGCGAATGTATTTTCTTAATCACTCTGTGCAGCATATAAGGTATGCCCTGGAAAGGTTGTAATATTAGTGGCTAGGAGATCGCTCGAAGAGTTCTCTGGCAACTCGCTGGAGCCGGGCCGGGTTTCCGCCACTTTGGTGGATAAGGGCTGCGATCTGCTCTTCGCTGAAACTCACGCCGCTTCCCTCTAGGCGGCTCAGTAGAAATGTGCGAATCAGCGTTGGCGTGAATGGCGGTACATCCATCTTCTGACAGATATTCGCTAGTGGTGAGGTCTTGCGCTCGGAGTCGGGGAAGAGTCGATCCAGTGAAGAGTTGCTCGCGATTACAAGCCGCAGCGGTGCCCCACCTTCGGCCAGCCCGCGTAGCTGATCGCGCTCGGCTCCGCTGAAGGCTGTCGTATTGGTCATCTTTTCGACCTCGTCGAGGCAGACGACGAATTGTTTGCCATGCAGTGCCCTGGCAAGCCGCCATCCGCGCAGGCTTGTGTCCAGGCCCATCTCGTAACATAGCGCCTCGAAGAAGTCGCGCTCATCATCTATGAGTTGCATATTCAGGTAGACAAAGGATTCGACTGGCAGGTGCAGCCGCGCTGGCCCAAGCCGGCGGATCTGCTCCAGCAGCGAGGACTTGCCGACCTGGCGCTCGCCGACCAAAGAGATGCTGACGCCTTTTGACAACTCCTCGAAGATGCGGCGGAGGAGATCATCGCGGCCAAACAAGCTGTTGGCGTCGCTGATCCGCCCGACCTGGCCGAATGGGTTGGCTTGTGTCGCAGTCTCCACCACCGTTGGCGCGGCCGTCTGCGCGATAGGCAGCTCGTCCCAGATTCGCCCGTCGCGCAGGCGGCTATAGAGCACTGGGCGCCACCAGTCGTTGAGATCGCGCGCACCGGCGCGCGCGCTAGCCAGCGCCCGATCGATCAGCCCCTCGCGCTGGAGATCACGCAGGAAGGCTGGCATGATGCGGGCTACAGCCATCATGCTGATGGAGCCGTGCATCGCCAGCACGGCGGGCACACCAGCCTTGAGCAGCTGTGGGCCAAGGGCGCTCAGCGCCGTACTGGCACCATCGCCAGCGGTCATGCATGAGGCCAGCACGACCAGGATCGGCCGCCGGGCGATCTGGCTCAGGGCGTCGGCGATGGCGTCGCCGGGCACCGGCGCGGTGTGCCCATCATCGTCTTCGAGGTAGAGCACCGGCTGTCCATCTAAAAGCCGACCATGAGCGACAAGATAGATGATATCGTAACCATCGCGGGCGGCGGCAACGAGGGCGGCCAGAGTAGCCCGGCGCTCGGGGGACTCGCCCGCGATCACCTTGGGCTTTAGCTCGCTTAGGGCGATGCGGATGCGCCCGGCCTCTTGCTCGCGCCCGATGGCGCTGAGCTGGTAGCGATCCAAATCGTTTGGGGCGGCGATCATCGCCAGGGCACGCAGCGTGGCTTGCTGTCGCCGCTGCACCGGGGCCGCCTCGCTGCTGTCGAGTACACGCGAGAGCAGCACACGCTCGTCAGTGGCGATAAAACTGCCGCTTTGCGGGTCGGCGAGAGTCTCCCAGTACACGGAGTGCAGCTGATGATCGCTTCCGTCGAGGTGCAGGCGCAGGCGCAGGGTTGCGCCGCCGCCCTCGGCGTGACCGATGGCCCGCGCCCAGCCTGCGCGCATACGCAGGTCAGCGAAGAGCATCAGGCTCAGTTGGGTGCCGTAGTGCAGTGGGTCAGGCCATGCGGCACGCAGCACAGCGTGATCGATTGTGATCATCACATCGCTGACCAACTTCACCTCTGCTGCGCTGGATGGGTTGTCGAGCTGCATATCGGCGCTGTAGCGATCGTCGCCCAGCGACCGGAGCGTGATCTCTAAATTGTAGATGGTTGCGATGGTGGTCATGATGAAAGCCATCCCGAGCTCAGGGCTCAATGTTCAGCTTTTCAAACAGCGTCTATCGTTCTGACGCCCTACAGCAGCCGCTCGGCCGCCGCCGCGTGAGTGTCCAGGGAGACGCGCCGCCGCAGGATGTCCGGCAGCGCCTCGCGGCCCAGGCCGATGGCCAGCAGGCCATCGGGGCGATCTGGGTCGCAGAAGATGAAGTAGAAGACATTCACCCCCTTGGCGACCCAGCCCAGCAGATGCTCTGCGTCGATCATCTGCCAGTCGGCCTGGGCCTCGCTGCCCTCGGGGAAGAGCACGACGTAGCGCGCGGCGGACTTGCGGCAGCAGAAGATCGCCGGCCCGCAGAGGCTGTGGTCGTCCGGGTCGGTGTCGTGGCCGTGGTGGATGCAGGCCCCGCCGCCGATGAGGGGCACCACCCAGTCGTTGCGCCGCCAACCCGGCGGGTAGTCGTGGTTCGCGCGCGACTCGGGCACCGATGGCGGCACGGCGCGGCCTTTCTGACGCTTCATCGTTTTGCTCCATGCTCACATGTGCCGCTCAGCGCGCCGCCCGGCGATTCGCAGTGGTACAATTGGGACAGTATGTGGGGCGCTGCGAGGTGCCTGAAGGAGGCCCGTATGCCAAGTGTAATACTCACGAACGACCAGGTCGTTGAGCTTGTCCAGCAGCTCCCGCCGGCCCAGAAGCGTCTGGTGCTGCTCTCGCTCGCCGGCGACGCGCAGACCCGGCGCGCCGAGCGGATGACGTACGCGGAGGATCGGCTGCGCGAAGTCGCGGCGGCGCGTGGTCTGGCCTGGGATGATCTGGATGAGGATGCCCGCGAGGTGCTCATCGACGACCTGCTCCATGAGGATCGCTATGGATCTTGAGCTTTACTTCGATCAGCTTGCCCCCGACGATATCCGCGTGAAAGGGACGCGCATCGGGATCGAGAGCATCTTGTACGAGTATGTCCATCGGGGCCAGAGCCCCGAGGCTATCGCGGAGCGCTTTGCGTCTCTGCGCCTCGACCAGGTCTACGCGACCATCCTGTGGTATCTGCGCGACCGCGAGCGGCTCGATGCCTATCTCGCCGATTGGCTGGCCTTCAGCCGGAGCGCGCGGGAGGCCCAGGAGCAGAGCCCGCCGCCGGTCATCACCAAGCTGCGGCAGCTCAAGGCTGCGCAGCAGTCGGCTCAGTAGATTACGCTGATGCGCTACCTGCTTGATGAGCATATCGCCCCTGTGCTTCGCCGTGAGCTGCTGCGTGCCGACCCAACATTGGAGGTGTGGATCATTGGCGACCCCGGCGCACCGTCTCGTGGGACGCTTGACCCGGATATCTTGATCTGGTGCGAGGCACATGGCTTCTGCCTTGTGACCAATAACCGGAAGTCGATGCCGCGCCACCTTGGCGATCACCTTGGCCTTGGGCATCATATGCCGGGCATCCTTGTGGTGAACCTTGCGATGACCATGGGCGAGATGATCGATGAGTTGGTGTTGATCGCCGGTGCTTCTGCTGCTGATGAGTATCGTGATCTGTGCCTGCTCAATAATTCGGGGTAACTTGGCAAATACTAGCGAGAGCGGGTATA
>JBAXES010000201.1:0-7037 GCA_037140315.1 Chloroflexales bacterium | reverse complement strand
TTTCACGTCAGTACAACCATATCATCGCGGTGAACAACCTCGGGGCCGTAGTCGTAGCCGAGAACCTCAGCGATCTGGCTGGAGCGCAGGCCGCAGATCAGCCTGACATCATCGGCGGAGTACTGGGTGAGGCCACGGGCGATCTCGTGGCCGTCCTGACTATAGATCCGCACCGTCTGGGCGCGGTCGAAGGTACCGGACACCTCGACGATCCCGGCGGGGAGCAGGCTTTTGCCCTTGCGGATGAGCGCGGCGGCGGCCCCGGCATCGACCACCAACTGGCTGTGGCTGGCGGTCTCGGCCAGCAGCCAGCGCTTGCGCGACTCGAGGTGGCTGACGGCGTTGGGGAAGCGGGTGCCGATTCGCTCGCCGCGGGCGACGCGCAGGATGACATCGGGCGCGGCGCCGCTGGCGATCACCACACTGGTGCCCGAGCGGGTGGCCAGGTCGGCGGCCTGGATCTTGGTGCGCATGCCGCCGGTGCCGCGGGCGGTGCCGGCACCGCCGGCCATCTCCCAGATCCGCTCGTCGATGGCGGGCACCTCGCTGAGCAGCTGGGCCGCCGGGTCGCTGCGCGGGTCGGCGCTGTAGAGGCCGTCGATATCGGTGAGGATGAGCAGCAGGTCGGCGTCGATCAGGCCGGCCACCAGCGCCGAGAGGTTATCGTTGTCGCCGACGCGGATCTCGGCGGTGACGAGGGCGTCGTTCTCATTGATGATCGGCACGATCCCGCGCTCGATGCAGAGGGTGAGGGTGTTGCGGGCGTTGAGGTAGCGCCGGCGGTCGCGCAGGTCGTCGCGGGTGAGCAGGGCCTGGGCCACCTGGAGGCCGTAGAGCTCGAAGAGCTGCTCGTAGAGGAGCATGAGCCGGCTCTGGCCGACGGCGGCGAACATCTGCTTGAGGGGCACGCTGGCGCGGGCGCGCTGCGGGGGCGCGGCGCTGAGGCGCTCCTTGCCGGCGGCGATCGCCCCCGACGAGACGAGGGCCACCTGGATGCCGTCGGCGCGCAGTGCCGCCACCTGGCGGGCCAGGTCGACCATATAGGGCCGGTTGAGCCGGTCGGTGCCGGCGGTGAGCACGCTGGTGCCGAGCTTGATCACCAGGCGGCGGGGTAGTGTGTGGTTCATGCAAGGATCTTTTTTTATGCTGCTCGGCGGCGAAGCCGCCGAGCAGCATAAAAAAGCTGGGTCTGGGGGGCAGCCCCAGGGCTTATGGCTTAATGCCGAGCTCGGCGACGCGCTCGGGGGTGGGGTTCCCATCGGCGGCCCAGCCGTGGCGGCGGTAGTACTCGGACAGGAGGTCGTCGAGGCGGGGCAGGTGGCCGGCGGCGCGGCCCTCGTCGAGGGTCGTCTCGCTCCAGCGGGCGGGCAGCTCGTCCAGCGCGCCGTTGTCAGCGTAGCGGCGCGCGAAGAGGCGCTCGGTGGTGATGATGCGCTCGCCGATGCGGGCCATCTCGACGCCGCTGACCGCGCTGCCGGTGGCGGTGATCATGGCGAGCAGCTCGCCGGGCGAGATCTGGTAGGCCATCAGGCCGAGGCGGCGGCAGATCCCGGCCGAGTCGAGCATGGCGGCGAAGCGCTCGTGCCAGATCAGGCGCGGCACCTTGCCCTTGACGGCCTGGGGGTGCGCGGGCTCGTCCGGCAGCCAGGCCGGCGGCTCGGTGATCAGCTCCTCGTAGGGCATCGCGTAGCGGTAGTCGCCGCCGATGGGGGCGGTGGCCATCGCCAGGGCGATCTCGGTGAGGGCGCGCGGGTCGAGGGCGGGCATGGCGAGGCCCTTGACCTGGGGGGCGAAGGCGGCGCCGCCCCAGAAGACATCGGCGATCTCGCCGATGCCGAGCGAGAGCATGTCGCGCCGCTCCTGGCGCACGGCGAGGCGCTCGATGGCCGTCAGCACCGCCGCATCGTCGCCCCAGGGCAGGGTGCCCGAGAGGTTCAGGCCCTCGGCCTGACACTCCATCAGGAATGCGACGGCGGCGCTGGCCGACGCCGGGTCGAGGCCCAGCTTCAGGCAGCGGTCGGCGAGCACCAGGAGCGTATCGGTGCTGGTGATGCCGCAGCGGGCGCCGAATCCGGCCACCAGCTCCAGCTCAGGGATGGGCACCGTCTCGCCGGAGCGGCGCTGCGTGTCGAAGAAGCAGGGCATGGGGCAGCCATCGCAGCCGCGGCTCTCGCGCTTGCCGCGCACCGCCAGGGAGCTGCGCATGTAGCCGATATTGTCGCTCAGGCCCGCGCCACGGCCGTTATGCTCGGAGAGGGCGCCCCACTCGATCGCCTGGGTGAGCAGGTGGCTGCTGCCGATCTCGCGCAGGCCCTCGGCCAGGGAGCTGGACTCGACGCGGCGGCGCACCACCTCCAGGGCGGCGGCGAGGCGGCGCTCGTCGGCGACCGCGATCTGCGGGCCGCCGCGTACGGCGACCGCCTTGAGGCGCTTATTGCCCATCACTACGCCGGTGCCGGCCGGCTCGGCCATATAGCGGCCCTCGGCCACAATTGTGGCGTAGGCCACCTCGGCCTCGCCGGCCGGCCCCAGGCAGGCGACCCGGAAGTCGGCGCCGAGCTCGGCGCAGATGGCCGCCGATGCGGCCTGGGTGTCGCGCCCCAGCAGGTGTCCGGCGGGCCGCAGGCGCACCTGGCCGTGGTCGATCACCAGGTAGCACCAGTCGGGGGCCTGCCCGCGGATGATCAGCAGGTCGTAGCCGGACTGGCGCAGGGCGGCGCCCCAGTGCCCCTGGGCCCAGCTGTAGCCGATGCCGCCGGTCAGGGGCGAGCGGGTGCCGACCACAAAGCCGCCGGTGGCGAAGGACCCGGTGCCGGCCAGGGGGCCGGCGGCGAATATCAGCAGGTTCTCGGGGGCCAGGGGGGGCGTGTCGGCCGGCAGGTGATTCCAGAGGAGCCAGGCCATGGCCCCGCGCCCGCCCAGATAGTCACGCTCGACGGTTGCCGGGAGCTGCTGGCGCGCGTGTCCGCGCTCTAGGTCTACGGTGAGGGTGCGCAGTGCCATGCGGGTGACTTCAGGCGCAGCGTGCCGCGCCCATCTGGGGCGCAGCCGATCGCGCCCGTGCCGGTATACGCTATAGAGCGTGCCGCCCTTATTATACAGCCCCCGCGTGCCCGTATGGTACAATGCGCGGGCCGCTTTAGGGTCCCTCGTAGAGGTTTGTATGGCCGCCAAACAGGCATCGGCGCATGCTTCTGCCGCCGCGCAGGCCCGCATCGCCTGGCAGACCAGCCGCCGCCAGGAGTCGCTGGACTTTCTGGGCGGCCTCGACTGCCTGCGCGGCGTGCCCGCCGACGAGCTATCGCGCCTGCTTGAGCACGGAGTCTTCCGCGCCTTCGCGACCGGCGCCACGATCTTCGGCCAGCAGAAGCAGGTGCGCTACCTCTTCCTGGTGCTGCGCGGCAACCTCCAGCTGGGCATGCGCGATAAGGACGGCCGTCAGGTGCTGATGGGCGTCCTCGGCCCAGGCGACTGCTGCGGCGAGGGGGCGCTCTTCGGCGACTTCTTCCGGCGCATGAGCGCCGTCGCCACCAGCGGCTGCTACCTGCTCCAGGTGCCCATCGCCGCCCTGCGCGAGTTCCAGGGGGCGACTCCCGCCCTCGCCGCCGCCCTGCGCCAGGTCTACAAGCGGCGCATGATCGAGTCGACCCTGGCCCGCATCCCGCTGCTCAGCCAGCTGCTGCCGATAGAGCGCCTGGCCCTGACCGGCATCCTGCGGCCCGCGAGCTTCGGTCGCGGCAGCATTGTGATCGCCCAGGGCGACGCGGCCGAAGCCCTCTACCTCATCGCGCACGGGCAGGAGGTGGTCGAGCAGGATGGGCAGACGGTCTCCACCCTCGGCGAGGGCGACTTCTTCGGCGAGATGGCCCTGCTCACCAGCCAGCCGCACCGGGCCAGCGTGCGCGCCATGACGCCAACCGATGTTCTGGCCCTGCCCGCCGCCGACTTCCACGAGCTGATCCGCGAGCGCCCCAGCCTTGAGTCGCACCTGCGCTCGGTGATCGAGAGCCGCAACCGTCATAACGCCGCCGTGCACCAGGATGAGGCCCGCGCCAGCGACCTGACCAAGGCGGTGAGCCACGGGCTGCTGCGCGCCAGGCTGCTGCTGGTGCGCACGCCAGGGCTCTGCCCGCCCGGCTGTCGGATCTGCGAGGAGGCGTGCGTCGGTCGCCACGGCAGCCAGCGCCTCCACCTCAATGGCACCTCGGTCGAGGGCCTCGATGTGATCGACGCCTGCCGGCAGTGTAATGTCGGCCCTGAGTGTGTGGAGGCATGCCCCGAGGATGCCTTCGAGCGGGCCGATAGCGGCACCCTCATAATCACCGGCAAGTGTACCGGCTGTGGCACCTGCGTTGACGCCTGCCCCTACCGCGCGATCACCAGCGTGCCCCGCGACACCCTGCCAGCCCAAACCGGCCTGCTCTGGGATCTGCTGCGCCAGGCCCGCGCGCGCATCCGCCGCCGCGAGATCATCCCCCTCGCCCAGGCCCAGCGCGCCGATAAGTGCGACCTGTGCCACGACTACGCCGACCAGGCCTGTGTCAGCGCCTGCCCCACCGGGGCCCTGCGCCTCGTGCCGGTCGAGGAGATGTTTGTGCTGTAGGGGTGAGGGCCGCTCGGCCCTACGCCGGCCTAATCTGCACCCGGTTGCCGTGGAAGGTGGCCCCGCCGCCCAGGTCGGCCAGGGCGTCGGAGGTGGTCCAGTTGATGTTGCGGCCGTCGGGCGAGCGGCTGGGCCAGCGGCCCTTGGGGGCCACGGCCACGCCGGGGGCCACATCTGCGGTGACGACGGCGCGCAGGCGGCACCAGCCGCGCTCGCTCTCGACGCGCACCTCGGCCCCGTCGGCGATCCCGCGGGCCGCCGCGTCCTGCGGGTTGATCTCGATGAAGGGCGTCCCCTCCTTGGCCAGCAGGCCGGGCTGGTTGGCGAAGCTGCTCGAGGTGAAGTGGTGCGAGGCGGGTGAGATTAGGGTCAATGTTGAATGTTGAGTGCTGAATGTTGAATTAACTTCGTCATCGGGCACATAGTCGGGCAGGGGGTCCACGCCGTGGGCGGCCATGGCCGGACAGCGCAGCTCGATCTTGCCCGAGGGCGTGGGGAAGCGCCCGCCGGCGAAGGGCGTGTAGTCGTCCTCGGTAAAGTGCAGCGGCACGGTGCCCTCGTCGCGCAGCCGCTCGATGGTGACGCCCTGGAGCTGGGGGTTGGCCGGGCGGCTGGCCTTGAGGATCGCCGCGATCGCCTCCTCGGCGCTCTCGCACAGCCAGGGCTCGCGGTAGCCCATGGCGGCGGCCAGGGCGCGCATGGTGTCCCAGTTGCTCTTGCACTCGCCCAGGGGCGCGATGGCCGGGTGGTTGTACTGGAGGTTGCGCTGCCCGTAGGCCCGGTGCAGGTCGGCCTGCTCGAGCTGGGTGGTGGCCGGCAGCACGATGTCGGCGTAGCGCGCGGTGTCGCTCATAAACTGCTCGTGGACCACGGTGAAGAGGTCGTCGCGCATAAGCCCCTGGACGATCATGCCGGCGTTGGGCGCGGAGGCCACCGGGTTGGCCCCGTAGACGAACAGGGACATGATCGGCGGGCCGGCGGCCTCGCCGAGCAGGGCGGCACCGATACGGTTCATGTTCACTGTGCGCGGGGCGGGCGGGCACTCACCCGCGTGGCCGAAGGCCTCGGCGTCCCACTGAATGTAGCCGCTGGTGCTGTAGCTCAGCCCGCCGCCGGGCACGCCGTACTGGCCCACCAGGGCCGGCAGGCAGCAGAGGGCGCGCACGGCCTGGCCGCCGCCGGCGTGGCGCTGCATGCCGTCGGCGAACTTGAGCAGGGCCGGCTTGGCGGCGGCGTAGCGGCGGGCCAGGCCGCTGATCGCCTCGGCGGGCACGCCGGTGATCGCGGCCACCCGCTCGGGCGGATATTGCGCCGCCCGCTCGCGCAGCTCGCGCCAGCCCTGGCTGTGCGCCTCCAGCCAGGGCTCGTCGTGCAGGCCCTCGGCGAAGATCACATGCATCATGCCGAGGGCCAGGGCGGCGTCGCTGGCCGGGCGGATCTGGATATACTCGTCGGCCGCGCGGGCCGTGGTGGTGCGGCGCGGGTCGACCACGACCACATAGGCCCCGGCCTGCTGGGCCTGGCGCAGCAGCGGCATGAAGTGCGGGCCAGAGCTGGCCGGGTTGTTGCCCCAGATGATCACCAGCCGGCTCTTCAGCACGTCGGACGGGTCGGGGGAATGTCGTGCGCCGAGGGTGGCCCCCACCGCCACGTGGGACGCCGAGCAGCAGATCGTCCGATCGAGTCCGCTGGCCCCCATGCGCCCCCAGAGCCGCTCGTCGCAGATGCCCATCTGGATGAGCCCGAGGGTGCCGCTGTAGGAGTAGGGCAGGATGGCGGCCGCGCCGTGCTCGGCGATGATCGCCCCCCAGCGAGTGGAGATCGTCGTCAGGGCCTCGTCCCACGAGATGCGCTCCCACTGGCCGCCGCCCTTCGGGCCGACGCGGCGCAGCGGGTGGAGCAGGCGCTCGGGGCTGTAGACGCGCTCCAGGTAGGGGCGCACCTTGGCGCAGAGCCAGCCGCGCGTGTAGGGGTGGTCGCGGTCGGCGTAGAACGCTACGGCGCGCCCATCGCGCACCTCGGTGATGGTGGCGCAGGTGTCGGGGCAGTCGTGCGGGCACGCGCCGCGCACCAGGTTGATGCTCATGGGCTACTTCCTTACATACGGGGGTGGCTGATACCGGATTGTAGCACCCGCCCCGCCGGGCCGCAACGGCGCGCCACTGGTACGCTTGTTGCTGTAGTGTAGCCGACGTGTGATGATCGCCAAACCCGTAGGCGGCGCAGCCGCCCCTAACCCCCGGCGGCACATGCAGCAGCAACTCTCGGTCTCGATTGAGGACATGCGTTTTCTGTCTGACGCCAGCCGACGCCTCACCGCCGCGCCGGATGTGCCGATAATCCTTGCCGAGCTCGCGGGCCTGGTCGTGCCGTCGCTGGCAGACTGGTGCGCGGTGGATCTGCTCAGCCCCGGCGGGGTCTTTGAGCGCCAGAT
>JBAXES010000200.1:0-7048 GCA_037140315.1 Chloroflexales bacterium | reverse complement strand
TTGCACCCGGAATTCTGGAAGCGATCTGTCTCACCGAAGCATAGCACACAGGGCAGCGCCCGGCGCTGCCCTTGTGGGTCAGGGCTGGTGCAAAGTCACCTCCCGGAGGGGGTGTGGGGGCGGCTTCGCCGCCCCCACGTTATTTTTTTGTCAGGTTTGGGCGGCTTCGCCGCCCAAACCTGACAAAAAGCGGGGTCTGGGGCGCAGCCCCAGGGACTTTGCACGAGCCCTGCCTTGTGGGTCCAGATCGGTAATCCTGGGCCAGCGCCGAGCCACGGCTCGTAGCACCCACGCCGTGCGGGCAGCGCCTGCTGGTACATCGCGTCTTCGTCCGCCATCCATCCGCTCAGCCTCCGAGCAGCGGCGGCGCCGCTGGCCAGCCCTGAACCGTGCGTACCTGGAAGCGCGGCAGTGCGAAGCCCTGGCAGGTCAACTCCTCGCTGATGCCGCAGCGTATCGGCCAGATCCACAGGCTATAGGCCAGTGCCTAGCCGGGCAAGCCGCCCATCAGTGCGACCGATCGCTGGTCGCTGCTGGCCTGAGGGCGTTTCGGGTGGGCACCCCAAATGGTAGCACAAGCCGACGAAAAATCAATCGGAGGTCGGCGCGATCACGCCGCCGAGAGTGGGCTGTTGGGCGGATGAAGCTCTTATATCCCGGCGCTGAAGCTGCCGGGCTTTACGGGCTAAGGCATGGTTCAAACCTGCTTGACAGTTTGCCGCCGGACAACCCTCACCCCCAACCCCTCTCCCGCATGCGGGAGAGGGGCGTATAGCGCTTCCTGACGAGAAAATCCCCCCCTCGCCCGCCGCAGCGGGCGAGGGGGCTGGGGGGGTGAGGGCCATTGCGAGACTGGTACGCCCGAACCATTGATTCTGAACCATGTCTAATTCTGTAATCACGCCGCCCCGCGCATCGCCTGCGCCTGGGCCGCTCGCGCCAGCGGGCGCATCCCGAAGAGGAAACGCAGCAGATTTACCCGCCGGATCAAGTACTCATAGGCCAGCATAATCAGGCCGAACGAGATCACCGCGATCACCAAGAATTTGAGCAGGTCGGGGATCGGCCAGCCCACCACCACGTAGCCCACCGCCAGCAGCACCGTCTGGTGCAGCACGTAGAAGGGCATCACCGCCTCGTTCGCGTAGCGGAGCCAGGGCGTCGTCCGCGTCAGGTGTCGCGATCCGAAGCCGAGGATTGCGAGCACCCAGAGCCACCCTGTCAGGGCGTATAGCACGTCGATCAGCCAGAACATGATTCCGTCCGGGGCGGCGATGACCCTCAGCAGGAGCGCGGCCATACCGCCCGCTGTGAGCAATCCTGCCGTCATCGCGGTCCACCGGCCGCGCTCGATGCGCTGGCGGGTGCCAGCGTGGGTGGCGATCACGAAGCCGTAGAGCAAAAACTGCGTGAAGCCCAGGAGATTCCACCCTGCGAAGCGCCCGAGGAGCAGCGAGCCGTCCTCTGGGAGCAGCATTGCGCTAATGATCGGGAGTGCCAGCAGGTAGACGACCCCGGGCACGGCCAGCGCATCGCCGAGCGCCGCGTAGACGCGCTGGCCCCTAGCGCCGCGCAGCCAGGTCAGCAGGGGCAGGAAGAGCGCACTGAAGATGAACAGCACCAACAGAAACCATAGATGCACCCCGTGGTAGGCAAAGTTGCCACTGGCGGATGAGGAGGAATACACGCCCTCAAAGTAGTGCGGGTAGAAGGCCCAGAACGAGCCCGCGAAGCGGCCGTGGCTCAGCCGATCCAGGTAGACCTGAAAGGCGGCGTGGGTGAAGGCTGCCACCGCCACAGGGATGAGCAGACGCAACGCCCGCTCCTTGAGGAAGGTGAGTGCGCCGCGCGTGCCCAGGGCGTAGTAGGTGCTCGCCGCCGCGATGACGAAGACCAGGGGCATGCCCCAGCTGCCGAAGAGGAACACCCAGGCGACCAGATAGGCGTATTGCCGGGCATTCTTGACGTGCCAGTCCATCGTGTCGAAAAAGTGGCTGGCGTGGAAGACGAAGACCATCAGGATTGACAGCACGCGCAGCCAGTCGAGATCGGTGCGCCGGGTGGTGAGGGTAGGCATATGCATCACGCCTCCTAACATGGTCTCGCACCAGAGAAAGTTATCAGCATCTACTGCTGCACGATCTGCTGAGTGACCGCCGTGCCTCGGGGCAGTAGCGACATCCCGAAGAGGAAGCGCAGGCCGTTGAAGCGCCGGACCAGCAGCACATATAGCAACACCGTCACAGCACACGCGCTGGTGATCAGTATGAGGAGCTTGGTCGCGATGCCTAGCTCCCAGTTACGCATCCCGTAGGCGAGGAACACGATGATCGGCTGGTGGAGGATGTAGAACGGGAGCGCCAACTCGCTGGCATACCGCAGGTAGGGGTGGGCTACGTTCAGATGGGCGCGCCCAAACCCGAGCATAGCGACGACCACGAGCCAGCAGCTGGTGGCCTTGAGCACGCCCGCTAGGGGCCAGCTTGTGGGTTCCCACCACATCAGCTGGCCGGGGAACAGCCACACCAGCGCCGTCGGCAGTGCGATGGCTAGCACCAGCGCTGGCCACCGGTGTCGCTCGGTGGCCAGCCCGAACCGCTCGTCGGCGGCCAACACAAAGCCATTCATCATCAGGAAAAAGTAGGTGACAATAAACCAGCCGCCATCCTCTTGATTGGGCGCGATCCCTAGCCTGACGGTGACTTCGGCGAGGCAGAGCGGCAGGGCGAAGAGGAAGATGCCGCCTGGTCGCGCTACGACGGCAGCCATGGCCCCGATGAGCCGGCGCCCGCCGATCCCGTTCAGGGCCATGAACAGCGGCAGGGCGATAAGCGAGAAGAGCAGGAGCCAGTACAAGTACCACAGATGCAGGCCCTCGAGCGCGAAGTTGCCCCCCGAGCCATAGACGCCCTCAAGGTAGTGGGGGAGGTACGCCAGGAACGAGCCAGCGAACGCGGGCGTATTGTAGCGGGTGGTGATCCGCTCGATATAGACCTGGGGCGGACTCAGCACAAACCAGCCCAGGGTGATCAGTGGGACGCCGAGGCGGAGGAAGCGCGTCTGAATAAAGGAGCCGACCGGCCGCGAGCGGAGCGAGAAGCATGTGGCCGCACCTGAGAGGACGAAGAAGAGCGGCATCATCCAGAGCGAGCCGATCAGCGCTGGCAGCAGAAAGACGTCGGAAAGCTGGTTGTTCTTGACGTGCCAGCCAAGGTAGTTGTCAAATGCCCGGGTAGAGTGGAAGAGGAAGATGAGGGCGATGGCCAGCACCCGTAGCCAGTCGAGGTCATAGCGCCGGTCTGGAGGGGAAAGCTTGTTCATCGTGCCTCCTGCGCATGGCGTGTGTGCGGCAAGCCTACACCCGGCCCCGCACTGCGGCATCCGTCAGAAGGTAGAACCCTGGCGGCGGATCGCGCCGCTGCCCGCCGCATAGTATCTGTCGAAAGTCAGAGATGTATGTTGCCAGCAACAACACCGCGCACAGTGAGGGTGTGGGAGAGCTTTGCTCTCCCACAAAAAAACTAATGGTGCAGCATGTGCCTGCTGGGCACAAAAGTCAGAGATTTAGAGCATGCCAAGGGCGCGGGCGCGGGCGACCGCCTCGGTGCGGTTGCGGGCGCCCAGCTTACCAAGGATGTGGCTGAGGTGAGTCTTGACAGTACCAATGGTGACCACCAGGGCCGTGGCAATATCCTGGTTGGTGGCACCATGGGCGAGCAGGCGCAGCACATCCAGCTCGCGCTCGGTGAAGGGTTCGACGGAAGCGGAAGGATGCGGGATGAAGGGTGCGGGATGAAGATCAGGTGCTGATAGCGCTGTCGGGGCGCAGGCGGAGAGCAGCTGTATGATGTAGGGCTGCATCCTTCCACCTTCATCCTTCATCCTTTGGAGGAGCGTAGCGACGACGGGGCCGCCGTCGAGGAACACCTGCACATACCCCTCGGGCGCGGCCAGGGTTAGGGCGCGCCCGAGGGCGGCCAGCGCCTCGGGCAGGCGACCGAGATCGTGGAACGCCTGGGCCTGTGTGACGAGTCCGGCAATCAGATGACCGGCACGATCGCCGGTCGCCGCCGCAGCGACGAGCGGATCCAGCCGCTGGATCGCTTGTGCCGGTCGGTGTTGAGCGAGCAGCACGCGCGCAATGACGATCCTCTCGATCTCGCGCAGGTGCTCTCCGGGGAGCTGTTCGCAGCGCTGGGCCCAGTGCCAGGCATCATCGAGGGCGCCCAAGGCCAGGAGACCCTCCGCCCGCGCCGCCATCGCTAGCGAGGTTGACACCACCCCCGAATCGGTTGCGCTAGCCCCCGCATCCTCTGCCAGCAGGGCGCGTAGGCTCGCCTGGTCGCGCTGCGCGGCCTTGACCCGCACCAGCCAGGGCCAGATCTGGGGGTCGGCAAACCCGAGGCTGCGCCGGCCAAGCTGCGCGCCCTGCAGCAGCAGCAGTTCGGCCTGCTCCATCCGCCCGCGCTGGTAGGCCACCGCGCTGAGCCGGGCCAGCACAAGCCCTATATCCGGGATGGCCGGCAGCTCCGCGCCGAGGCGCGCGAGGAGCGTGGTGCAGCGCTGGTCTGCCTGGGCCAGCTTCCCGGCGGCGAGGTCAACCAGCGCCAGGAGCTGCACCGTCGCCGCCGCGAGATACGCGTGGTTGGCGTGATTGGCCGCCTCGTCCATGCGCGCGAGGGTGGCATAGGCGGCGGGCAGGTCGCCGCGCATATAGTGGCAGGCACCGAGCGCGGCCGCGTGGGCGGCGCATAGTGTGCGGCTGTCGGGTGGAAGGTGCGGCTCGGCTGCCTCCAGCCAGGCCGTGGCGTCGCCAAGCTCGCCGTTGAGGGCGGTGATGCTAGCCCGATAGATCAGCAGACTGGCCCGCATGGCGTCTGTCAGCAGGTTGTCGGGGGCGGCCCGGGCGATCCCCTGCTCGGCCAGGCTGAAGTAGTGCCCGGCTCGGGCGATCTGCTGAGCCAGGAAGGCCGCGCGCCCGAAGTAGAGGCAGAGCCGCGGCCACTCGGCCAGCCGCTCCGTGACGAAGCGATCAGCCCAGCCCAGGATGATCGTGATCTCACCGCGCGCGCTGAGCTGCGGCCAGGCGATCTGCACAATCAGATCGGCGGCGTAGGACTGGTCGCCCCCCTCCAGGGCGTGCTGCACCGCCTGGGCGATCTCACCCGCCGCCGCGTACCAGCTGGCCGCCCGCCGGTGGAGCCGTGCGCGCTGCCCCGGCTGGTCGGCGTCGAGGTGGCGTCGCAGGAAATCGCGGAACAGATGGTGGTAGCGATACCACGGTCTCGCCTCATCCAGGCGCACCAGGAACAGGTTGGCCTGCTCCAGCTGCTCAAGGAAGAGGGATGAAGGATGAAGGATGAAAGGGTCGACAATACCGATGCCCGCCGCGAGCGCTTCATCCTTCATCCTTCCGCCTTCATCCTTTCGAAGCGCGTCGCACAGCTCCGGGGTGAGGTCATCGACCACGCTGGTGGCCAGCAGGAATGCCTGAACCTCGGGCGTCTGTTGGGCGAGTACCTCATCGGCGAGGAAGGCGAAGATATGGCGCTGGCTACCGGTGCCGAGGGTGGAGAGCAGGCCCATCGCGGCTGGCTCCGCCAGGGTGTGAGGGAGTGCGAGGGCCAGCAACTGGAGTCCGGCGGCCCAGCCCTCCGTCCAGGCGTCCAGGCGCACCAGCACATCAGCCGAGAGGCGCAGCCCGGTTCGGTGCAGGAAGAAGGCGGCGATCTCAGCCGGCGCAAACTGGAGGTCGGCGGCGCGCAGCTCGGCCAGCTGGCCACGCACCCGCAGGCGGGCTAGGGGTAGTGGTGGGTCGGCTCGCGTCCCGATGACCAGCTGGACATTATCGGGCAACCGCTCGATCAGCATGGTCACTATCTGGTGGATGGTTGGGGTGCGGATCAGGTGGTAGTCGTCGAGCACGAACACATACGGTCGGTCGGCAGCACCGAGCAGATTCAGCAGCCCAACCAACAGTTGCTCGACATCGGCCCCGGCGCGGCGCTGGAGGTCGGCCAGTGGCAGCGCCGTATCGGCCTGGGCAAAGGCGCCGAGCAGGTAGGCTCCGAAGCGCGCCAGGTCGTTGTCGACGGAGTCGAGGGTGTACCAGGCGACAACCGCCCCTTCCGCGCGACGCCGCTCGGCCCACCCGATCAGCGCCGTCGTCTTGCCGAAGCCGGCTGGCGCGGCGCAGAGCAACAGGCGCGCCCCGACGGCCTGGGCCGCCCGATCGAGGACACGCGGGCGTGGCACCCAGTGTGTCCGCCAGGGCGGAGGGCGCAGCTTGCTCACCAGCATAAGAGGCTCAAGGGTGTCCATCGCGCTGATTATAGAAAAGCGCGCCGTTTGCGTGGGTGAATACTACACAACACAGGGAGGAGAGACGCCCACCGTGGTTCCCCCCGCACATATCTATCTTTCGGCAG
This sequence comes from Chloroflexales bacterium, assembly GCA_037140315.1. Lineage (GTDB taxonomy): Bacteria > Chloroflexota > Chloroflexia > Chloroflexales > Chloroflexaceae > Oscillochloris. The sequence goes on along the minus strand of JBAXES010000200.1, from coordinate 620 downwards.
ACGCCGGGAGTCGCAGCGCCCCCTATGCTAGGCAACAGCGGCGAGCGCGCCGGAATGTGAATGCCTCGGGTGGCGCGATGCTCAATGATCTTCGCCAGCAGGTTGCTGATCTCCTTGGTGCCGCGAGGCAGATCACGCTCACAACGTGGGGGCCGGCAGAGCTCCAGGCCGCCCTGGTGCGCTGTGAGGCCCGCGATCTCCAGCTCTACATCCTGGTGCCGCACGCATCCGATCTGCTCTTCAATCTGGAGCATCGGCCTGATGTGTTGACTGTGACGCCGCTGTGGCAGGTCCGCGGACTCGCACGGGTGCTGACGACGGCGGAGCACCCGACCGACCTTGCGCTGCTCGCCGCGCCCGAGGCGGCGTGGTGCGCCCTCGTGGCGATCACCCCCACCCGTTTACACCGGTTCGGCGAGGGTGGGACCGACACCGACGAGACGATCGATCTCCCAGCCTCACAATAGAAGGAGGAGCGTATGCAGCCCCCCGATCAGCCCCAATCGTCAGGCGCGGCGCGGGTCTATCTGCTGAGCCTGCTGGTCTTCCCGCTGTTTGTCCTTGCCGCAGCCCTTCGCAACCACCAACCCGGCCTGCTGGCCCTGCTCGACTCGTCACAG
>JBAXES010000199.1:0-7061 GCA_037140315.1 Chloroflexales bacterium | reverse complement strand
CCACTGGGGCGCTGCGGACAGTCCAGCCCGACCCTGAAGCTGTGCCGCCGGGGTTGTGGTGCTACCGGGTCAACCGCGACCACGCCCTGGTCGGCGGGGCGACCAGCGAGGGCGGCAACGTCTACGCCTGGCTGCGCCAGACACTACGGCTCGGAGAACCCGTGGCCGTTGAGGCGGCCCTGGCGGCACTCCCGCCCGACAACCATGGGCTCACCGTGCTGCCGTTTATCGCGGGCGAGCGCAGCCCGGGCTGGGCGGGCGATGTGCCGGCGAGCATCCACGGCCTGACCATGGCCACCACGCCGCTCGCCATCCTGCGGGCCAGCCTAGAGGCGGTGGCCTACCGCTTCGCCCTGATCGCGCGGCGCCTGCCCCCTTGCTCAAGCGATGTACGGGTGATCGCCTCGGGGGGCGCGCTGCTCAGCTCACCGGCCTGGATGCAGATCTTCGCCGACGTTCTGGGGCGGCCCGTCGTCGCCTCTGGCGAAGCCGAGGCAACCAGCCGGGGCGCGGCCCTGCTCGCTCTGCGCACCCTGGGCGTGCAACCGTCGCTCGACGCCGCACCTGCGGCCGGGGGGCCGGCTTACGAGCCGGATGTGGCCCGCCACGCTGTCTACCAGGGGGCCATCGCGCGGCAAGCCTGGCTCTACGAGCGGCTGGTGGGCCAGCCACTATAGTGGAGCCAGAAAGCTGCACAGTCAGGGGGGCGCATGGCGTCACGAAAGATCGGCTCTTCCGCATCTCCCGTGAGGCCCCGCGTACGAATGGGTCATCGTTGGGTTGTATCTCATTCACAATTGGCCTTTCATATCCCCGGATCGAGATTCGTGTCCTCTGGAGGAGGCACAAGGATGACGGAGATCAGATCGAGGCCGAGGTCGCGCAGGCGGATGATCAACCCATAGAGCGCGGCCTGGTCGCACACCTCGCCGTGCAGCTGGCTGGTGCCATCCGAGTCATGCAGTATCGTCAGCAGCTGGATGCGGCCGAGGTTGAACAGCCGGTTGACAAAGTCCTTCTTCAGCGCCGGGTTATGCGAGCTGAAGATCATGATCAGCGAGATTACAAACGTTACCGCACCGCCGCGAACGCCTGCATCATCAGCACGACCGCCTGCATCTGCCCTGCGGTCTGTCCAACGGTCCCCGCCACATAGACATCGCGCTCTGGCGCGTAGTACAGGAATGCGCCAATCGATCCCGTGTGTCCCCACACGACTGGCGTCCCCAGCGCCGCGCTGATCGGCCCAGGCAACGTGTAGCGCATTGTCCCGTAGCCGTAGGTAAACGGCCCCGAGTTCTGGATGGGGTTCCACTGGTGCATCAGCGCCAGCGTCTCCGGCTTGATGATCCGCCCCTGGTTGAGCGCCTTCAAAAACAGCACGGCCTCCTCTGCCGTCGTGACAATCCCGCCGTCGGCCCAGTAGGAGCCGCTCCCGCGCATCTGGGTGATGTTTGTATCGTTGGAGAACACCTCCGCCGGTGCCGCCGCTGGCCGGATCGCTGGCTCAGAGCGCGTCGACAGCCAGGTGTGGGTCAGGCCCAGCGGCTGAAAGAAAAACTCGGCGTAGACCTGCTGCAACGGCTTGCCGGTGACCGACTCGATGATCTTGCCTAGCAGCAGATAGCCGGTGTCCGAGTAGTAGGCGTTCTGCGCGTTGGGCGCAAAGTGCGGCGGCATGGTGTCGCGCGCCCGTGCGATCAGCTCATCGGGGCTCCACGCGCGGGCCTGGTTCTCCATGAACAGATCAACGCCGTTCTTGCCGTCCGGCCCCTTGTCTTCGTAGTAGTCCGCGAGGCCGGAGGTATGCGCGAGCAGCTGGGCGATGGTGATCTCGTGGGAGTAGTCGTGCCCCTGATAGATGTGGATCCCCCGGATCAGATCCTCGGGGAGGTACTTCGCCATCGGGTCATCGAGGGTGAGCGCGCCCTGCTCGTACAGGCGCATGATCGCCGCCGCCGTGTAGAGCTTGGTGGTGCTGGCGATGTAGATCGGCGTGTCGGCGGTCATCGGCACCTGGCCGTCTTGCTTGGCGATCCCCGCCGCGCCCAACCAGCGGAACGAGCCATCGCCCTTCATCACAACCAGCGCCGTGTTCCTGATCTGCGGGTTGTTTTTGACCAGCTCCGTCACGCGGTAGCTGAGCTCCTGATCGGGGCTGGCGAAGGTCGGCCAGGTCAGCCGCCAGCCGCCGAGGGCGATGCCGGCGATGATCACAATGGCGAAGAGGGCGGTCAGGACTCGGTGCTTCTTTCGGGGCGCAGCTGCGGGTCTCGCACGCGTACTCATAGGGTGCTCCTGCTCCTTGTCTGGCCTGGGAGGGGCTCGGGGAGGGCTTGTCCCTCCCCGAAAAAATCCCATCATCAGGTTGTCAGGCCATTAGTCCTTTGCTTCCTGGCGGATGATCGTGCCACCCTTGATCACCAGGCGCACGTCCTGCAACCGGTGCAGATCGTCCAAGGGGTTGCCGTTGACCACCAGGACATCAGCGATCTTGCCCGGCGTGATCGTCCCCAGCTGATCGGCCTTGGCGCAGGCGAAGGCGGCGTTGGAGGTGGCCGCGACCAGGATCTGCATCGGGGTCATGCCGGCCTGCTGCATCAGCTCCAGCTCGATCATGGGTAGCCCGTCCTGGAAGGTGCCGGGGGTGCCGCCGTAGTCGGTGCCGAGCGCGATCACGCCGCCGGCAGCCACCACGCGGCGCAGATTGTCGATCGCGCCATTGGTGATCACGTATTTGGGGTCGATCGTCCTTCATCCTTCATCCTTTGCCTGGCTCGCCCTCGATGCCAGCGACAACGACCCGGTGCGCTTCTGGAGCTACCTGCTTGCCGCAATTGAGTGCGCCGTGCCAGGCGTGAGCGGGGCGGCGCGAGCGCTGCTGAGCGGCCCTCAGATTGGCGCAACCGACGCCGTAATTGCGGCGCTGCTGAGCCGCCTTCAGGACGATCCGCATCCGCTGATACTGGTGCTCGATGATTACCACGTGATTGAGCAGCGCGACATCCATACCACCCTGGCCTACGCCATTGAGCACCTGCCCGCCCATGTCCACGTGATCATGCTGAGCCGGGCCGATCCTCCCCTCCCCCTGAGCCGCTGGCGGGCGCGCGGCCAGCTTGCCGAGGTGCGCGCCGCCCAACTGCGTTTCACGCCCGAGGAGGCCCACGCCTTCTTCGTCGGCCTGATGGGCCTGGACATGGCCCATGCGCAGACTGTGGCCCTGGAGTCACGCACCGAGGGCTGGGCCACCGGGCTGCATCTGGCCGCCCTCTCGCTGCGCGACCAGCCCGACCCAATCACGTTCATCGCCCAATTTACGGCCAGCCACCGCACCGCGCTCGACTTTCTGATCGAGGAGGTCTTCGCCCAGCAGCCGGCGCACATCCAGCACTTCCTGCTCCAGACCAGCATCCTCGACCGCATGTGCGCCGAGCTGTGTGATGCGATTCTGAGGGCTGAAGGCTCAAGGCTGAGGGCTGATGTTTCCGAACCTCAGTCCTCAGTCCTCAGCCCTCAGCCGTCATCCCGCATCCTTCACGAGATCGAGCGCGCGAATCTCTTCCTCATCCCGCTTGACGCAGAGGGGTGCTGGTACCGCTACCACCACCTGTTTCGCGCTGCCCTGATCCAGATGCTCAAGCGCCACACACCAGCGCAATTGCCCGTGCTACACCGCCGCGCCGCAGGCTGGCTTGCCGAGGCCGGCCTGAGCAGCGAGGCGATCGCGCACGCCCTCGCCGCCGGAGCCTACGCCCTCGCCGCTGATCTGATCACGGCGGCCGCCCTTCCGACCTGGCTACGCGGTGAGACCACGACACTCCAACGCTGGCTCGACGCGCTGCCAGCGGAGATCGGCGCGACCCGACCGGGGCTCCTGCTCTGGCGCGCATGGATCGCCCTGCTAGTGCCAGATTGGCCGGCGCTGGAGCGTGCGGTAGCGCTGGCGGAGCCAGCGCTGGCGGCGTACGAACCACCGGACAGCCCGCGCTGGGGCGAGCTATTGGCTATCAAAAGCTGGCTGGCGCGGTTTGCGGGCGCAGCGGCGGAGAGCTACGATCTGAGCATGCGCGCCCTGGCCCTGCTCAAGCCAGAGGACTCGTTCTGGTGCAGCCTCGTCAGTGGCAATGCGGCTCAGGTGGCATGGGCGCTGGGCGATACGGCGGCAACCATCGCCCGTGCGACGGAAAGCATCGCCCACGCAGACCGCACCGCCAATAGCTCGATGATGGCCTCCGCACGAGCGGCCTACGCCATGGTCTTGATCGACGCGGGGCAGCTCAGCCAGGCGGCAGCGCACTGTCATGCGGCGCTGGATCTTGCGGCGGCGCGCGGGCATGGCCAACTGCCCATTCACGCCTACTGCCACGTGATCCTGGCCGAGGTCGCACTGCTGCGCGACGACATTGGGGCGGCGCAGGAGCGCACCGTGGCCGCGCTGGCCCTGCTGACAACGACGGGCGCGTTCAAGGACGCGCTGGCGCGGGCGCTGCACATGCAGATCGGCGTGGCGCGAGCGCACGGCGACGCAGTCGCGGTCGCGGAGTTGCTCACGCAGCTAGAGCAGGAAATGAGCAAGATCGGCATCGCGGGGTTAGCGCTGACGATATACGCCCAACGGGCCTGGCAGGCCCTGCTGGCGGGGCAGATCAGCGAAGCCACCGCCCTGCTGGAGTCCGTCCCGCAGGCGCACGCGCTGGGGACAGACGATGCGATGCGCCTCGCCCGCGCGCTGCTCTGCGTCGCGCAAGGCCACCCCGCCGAGGGCCTGGCGCTGCTAGAGCCAAAACTGCACGCCACCGGCATGCTTGGTGTGCCCGCTACGCTGCTCGCAACCCCGGTGCGCGCCCTCGCCCTCGATGCACTGGGGCAGCCCGCCGCCGCCGATCAGGTGTTGACCGACGCACTCATCCAGGCGGCGCCCGAGGGCGTCGTGCGGCCATTCGTCGAACTCGGTCGCTTCCTGGCCCCCATCATGCGCCGGCTCTGCCACACGCTACCGACGGCCCACCCCGCAGCTGCCGTTGCTCACGCGGTGCTGACGCGCCTGAGTGGGATCTCGGCTGGCTCCGCTATCTCAATACCGCACAGCCAGCAGCCTGCGGGCTGCGGCCCGCAGCCGCTCGTGGAGCCGCTGAGCGCGCGCGAGCGGGAGGTGCTGAGCTTGCTGGCCGAGGGCGCGACCAACCAGCAGATTGCCCAGCGCCTGTGCATCGCCGAGCGGACGGTGAAGAAGCATGTCACCAACATCCTCGGGAAGCTCGGGGCAACAAACCGCACCCAGGCGGTTGCACGTGCGCGGGAGATCCGTGAGATCCCTTGACCGTGTAGACGGAGCAGCGATACACGAGAGCCGGTGAGCTGGGTCTACCCCCGGCAGTGCCGGAAGAACCAGATCGCCATGGCTGGCCCGCCGAGCGCCAGCAGCGTATAGAAGCCGAGCTGCTCGACTGACGGGGATGGCGGTACTCGGATTCATAGCCCCTCCTTCATCTCATCTTCGGATTCCGTGGGGTGCATGCGGATCAGCGTCACCCCGAGGTCGCGCAGCCGGCTCACCAGGCCATAGAGGGCCGCCGGGTCGGCCACCGGGCCGGTCAGCACCGTCACCGGTCGCTGGTCTGGGGTCAGCTCGTGGGTGATGCTGAAGCCGTCAAAGACGGTCTCCCAGCGCTGATCCAGGTGCCCGGCAAGCTGGAAGGTGTAGGTCGTCATGGTCGTTCTTGGGTCAATTACCCGCCACGTTGTACTCGACCGTGCGGATCTCGAAGTGCGCGTAGGCGTACTCACCACTGGGCAGGTGCCAGATCGCGTCGGCCTTTGAGGGCAGCGTGTAGTCGTTGAAGTCGCTCCACTCATACACCGGGGTTGACCAGCGTAAGGTTGGGTCGGAGGGGGCCAGGCCCATATTTTTGCGATCTTCAGAGCGCTCGCGGCTGTCGGAGACGAAGTTGGTGATCGCGCCACGCTCGTCGAAGGAGAGTATGGCTGAGATCGTGTTGCCCGCGTTGGTGTAGGTCGCCCGCACCGTCTGCGGGTCGATCTCCTCCCAGACAATCCGCCGGTCGATCAGCGAGGCTGGTGCCATCAGGCACATATCGTTAAAGAGCGTGACTGTCTCGGCCCGGTTCAGCTCGGGCCCTTTGTCGTCAACCATCGACACCAGTGAGACCGCGCGCACCTGAAAGGTTGCACCGGCAGTCACGTAGCGATGGAAGCCCGTGAAGGGCAGGCCGGACATTGCTCCCTCGACAAGGAAGAGGCGCGTGGGCGGATCGACGAAGCTCTGCTGGTCGGCAGTGATCGGCATCCACGCGGCGTTGGGGCCGTTCCGCATCTCTCCTCCAAAACGCAGCCGGTAGTTCCAGACCTGGGGCTTCCCGATAACACCAGCGAAGCGCAGGTACTTCTGCACGATGGGCGGGAGGTGGGCCAGATCCGCCTCGGTCACCAGGGGAATCTGCGCAGGCGCGCGGGCAAGGCCGACGGCGACATCGCGCGTGTACTGCGCCCGGAAGCTCCAGGGCGCGTGCCCCAGCCCGCCCACGATAACCGGCACGAGCACGATCAGATTGGCGATGGTGCCGAACTTCGCGTCGCTCCAGGATGCGATGATCACGCCCTGCGAGATCACGACCGCCCCGGCGGCCGGCAGCCACCACCAGTCCGGCGCCACGAGCAGGAGTACGGCGCTCACCAGGAAGAGCAGCGCGGCGGCGAGCCAGAGCAGGCCGACCGGCTGGGTGATCGGCGCGCGCAGCTGCTCCAGCGTCGCGAGGTTGAACGCCTTCGTGAAGCCCATGAGGTGGATCAGGCCGTGGACGATGACAATGAACAGGAACAGGTACTTCATGCGATCCTCCAGCGTGGAGGGCTGTCGCCCTCAAACCCCACATCTATGGTGGTTGACATTGCCAGCTACGCTGGCAATGTCAACCACCATAGATCATCGTTAGGTGAAGGATAGCGTGAGGATGGATGGCGGCGCACCATCCAGATGGATGGCGCGCAGGATGGGAATTACAGCAGGCCGAGCTCGCGGGCACGGGCCACGGCGGCAC
>JBAXES010000198.1:0-7096 GCA_037140315.1 Chloroflexales bacterium | reverse complement strand
TCCCCCGCCCGCAGAACCACGCCACCCCCGCCGACCACTATCTGCCCTACGAGACGCGCATGATCGCCCTGCCCAACGCCGAGCAGCTGGAGGCCTGGTACGTGCCCCAGCCGCAGCCGCGCGGCATCGCGCTCATGTTTGTCGGCTACGCCGGGGTGAAGGAGGGCGCCCTGACGCCAGCGGCCACGCTCTACCAGTTCGGCTACAGCAGCCTGCTGGTCGACTTCCGCGGCGCGGGCGGCTCCTCACGTGACGATCAGACCCTGGGCATCCGCGAGGCCGAGGACGTGGCCGCCGCATTCGCCTACGCCCGCACCCAGTGGCCGGATCTGCCCGTGGTGCTCTACGGCGTCTCGATGGGCGGGTCAGCCATCCTGCGCGCGGCGGCGGTCGCCGGGGTGCGCCCGGCGGGCATGATCCTGGAGGCGGTCTTCGATGACCTGCTCACGACCACCCGGCACCGCTTCGATGCCCTCGGGCTGCCGAGCTGGCCGGCGGCGGATCTGCTGCTCTTCTGGGGCGGCGTGCAGCTGGGGGTCAACCCGTTTGAGCACAACCCGGTCGGCTACGCGCGGGCCGTCGATGTGCCAGTGCTGCTGCTCTACGGCGAAGAAGACCCCTGGGTGTTGCCGGCGGAGCGGCAGGCCCTGGCCGCCGCGCTACGTGGCCCGGTCGAGGTCATCGCCTTCCCTGGCCAGGGCCACGGCGGCCCCTACGTCTACGCCGACCCGGCGCGCTGGAATGACGCCGTACGCACCTTCCTTGATCGGCTCTGAGCCATCTGCGCCAGCGCGATGCGGCGGTCAGCGCCTATCTCATCTGCCTCTGTTCACGCTGCTGGCCCGCGCCGATCAGGCGCAGATCATACTGCCCAGCGCTCCGCTGGCGGAGCTCGAACAGATCCGGGTGCGCCTGGAGCAGCAGGCCGAGGCGCGCATAGCCGTGCCGCTTCGGCGTAAAGGCCGGGTCGAGCTGCTTGAGTTGCTGGCCAAGCGCGGTCATCGGCAGCCAGCCATCCTGCTTCGGGGCCTGCTGCCAGGCGGATTCCAGCAGCGCCCGCACCGCGCTCTGCTGCGGCGAGACCGGCGAGCGCAGTGCCCGCAGCACAATCTGGTGCGAGGGGTTGCCTCCGTCCTGCTGGATCGTGAACAGATCGTCGCGCTTCTTGATGAGCTGCGCCAGCCGGGTATGGCCGTAGGTCTGTGGCTGAAGCTCGGGGTAGAGCCGCTTCAGCTCGTTCACAAAGTTCGAGAGCGAGACCGTGCCACGCGCCTGGCGCACGCCCTCCCACACCGCGATCAGCAGCGGCCCAACATCAGCGATACCAGTCGGGGCTTTCGCCGGATTCGGCGCGGGCGCGGGGGCTTTCGTCGGCTTTAGCGCGGGCGCGGGGACTTCCACGGGCTCTGGCGCAGGAGGGGCGGCTTTCGCCGGCTTTGGCGCAGGCGCAGCGGAGGGAGGTGCTGCTGCGGACGTATGGGGCACCACCCTCGGTGGCAGGGAAGGCAGCTCCGGCGATCCGGTCAGCTCCTCCAAGCTGAGAAAGACGCTGCTTACCTGCACCAGCGCGGGCAGTGTCTGGGCGCGACCGATCACCACCACCGTGCGCTGGGCCGCGCGGAGGCGGGCGACCAGCGGGGTATAGTCACTATCGCTGGCGACGATGCAGAAACAATCGATAGCCCCGCCATGCAGCAGATCCATCGCATCAATCGTCAACAGGATGTCGGTGGCGTTCTTGCCGGTCGTGGTGGGCTCGTGATGGATCGGCTGGATGGCGTGGCGTGCAACCGGCTCAAGCCAGCCGCGCGTACTCGCCGCCGCCCAGTTGGCGTAGACCCGGCGCACACGAACGGTGCCAAACTCACCCGCTTTGGCCAGTACATGGGCTGCCACGCCGGGCGCGCAATTCTCCCCGTCGATGAGCAGGGCTACTGATGGCCCCACCGCACGCGCCGTTGCCGACCCAGGTGTCACACCTTCCGGCGCGCAACGCTCCGCGCGGTCGAGCAGCTCAGCCGACGGCTCGCCCGGCGCGAGATCAGGTGCCTGACCGAGCGTCCGCAGCATGACTTGATACGGCGTCGCAACCCAGCGCGTAAACCAGCTCTCGTTTGGATTCATAGGTAAAAATGTGAGGGAGCATGAACGCAGATGTCGTACGCATGCTACGCGAAGACCCGGCTTTAGGTTTCATGGGCGACCGCAGAGTGAACCTTGCCCAGGGCGCAGCGGATAACCCAGCATACACGGACAACCTCATGGCATTTCATACACATCTGCTATGATACGCCTATAATCTGCTGCACAACCTTTGAGGAGTGGCGGGTCAGGGTCGCCCACGCAGTCTTCGCGTGCTGCTGAGCAGGTCGCGAAGCTGATCGGGCGCCGCGTGGATCGCCAGGCTCGTGACGTGCTGGATCGCTGTAACGCGCAGCCCGTCTCGCCGATAGCACCACAGCCCCTGCGGCGCCGCGATCAGAAAGGTGGCCAGATCCAGCGCCTGCGCATAGCCCGCCGCCTGGCGCACCGCCTGCTGGAGATCCGCGTCGCTGCGGATGGCGCGCTTGCTCTCGATCAGGGTCAGGGGCTGGGTCGCGGGGTCGGCGTACACCAACAGGTCGATCCGCCCGCGCTGCGACGTCCCGCGCCCTGACACCACGCAGCCCACCTGGCGCTGGACGGTGTAGCCCCAGCGCGCCAACAGGGGAATGAGCACGACATCCTCAAGCTGCGCCTCGACGGGACACCAGTGGATATCGCCGGTCACCGCGCCCTGGGCGACCGCTGCGGCCAGCAGATCCACCAGGCCAGCGGGCAGAAAGCCGATCGCCTGCCCCTGCCGCTCGCCGTGCTGGAAGACCATCAGGGTGGGCGAGGCGGCGACGCCATACCGCTCGGCGAGCAGCGGTGCCGCATCCAGCAGCACGGTCGCCACCTGCATCCGCCCGGCATAGGCCGTAGCGATCCGTTCGAGGGCCGGGCGCAGCGCCTGCCGCGCCGGACACCCACGCGTCCCCCAGCAGACCAGCACGGGGAGGGTGGCGCGCAGCACCTGCCGACCGAACGTCGCCTCCGTCACCCGCAGCAGGCCGGTCATCGGCGTGACGCCGCCTGGGCGCTGGCCCGCGCCCGCTCGGCGTCGGGCTGCACCAGGGCGTTGAGGGCCGGGTTGACCCGGGCGATCTGGGCCAGGTGGGCCTCAAGCACCGCGACGGCGGAGACCTCGCGGGTGGCGATGCGCTGGGCGAGGGCGCTGGCGGACTCAAAGCAGCGTTCAGTCATGGCGATCCCTGCCATACGCATGACCGCTGGCAGACGTGCCAAGCAGCAGCGCAAGCACATCGGCGGTCGGCTCCAGGCTGACGAGCTCGTGGGCGACGCTGGGGTCGGGGCAGGGGCGACCGTGGCGGTTCAGCCAGACCGCGCGCAGCCCGGCGGCCCGGGCGCCCAGCACGTCGGCCGCCCAGGAGTCGCCCAGCATCACCGCGTCAGCGGCGGCGCAGCCGAGCTGACGCAGGGCCGCCGCGAAGATCGCCGGGTCGGGCTTGGCCACGCCGACCGTCTCGGAGACCACCAGGGCGTCGATCAGCTGGGCCATGCCCAGGTGGCGTAGCTTCTCCTCCTGCTCGGCCTGGAGGTTGTTGCTCACAATGGCGACGGCGGCCCGGCCGCACAGCTGCTCCAGCAGGGCCATGGCACCCGGCACCGCCTGGCGGGCATGCTGGTAGGCCGTGCGGTAGCCGGCCGCAGCTGCCGCCGGATCGGTCGGGCAGGCGTGGCGGGCGAAGAGCCGGCGGAAGCGCTCGATCCGCGCGGATTCCAGGCCGAGCGCCCCGCGCAGCACCTCCAGGTGTACCTCCTCCAGGATCGCGGCGTGGTCGGCCAGCAGGTCGGCGAAGGGGCGAGCGGCGAGCACCGGGTCGGCCTGATACAGCGTGCGCAGGGCCACCCGGCTGCTGGCCGTGTGGTCAAACAGGGTGTCGTCGAGGTCGATCAGCACGGCGCGCATCAGTCAGGATCCCCCTGCATCGGCAGTTCCTGGGGCTGGAGGAACGCCGGCGGCACCGCGTCCACCAGCCAGACGCCGTTGGCCGCGCGGAAGAAGACGTGGCCGGCCGCGCGCATGGCCGCCGCGTCGACCTGGAGGACGACCGGGCGCCCGTGGCGGGCGCCGACGGCCCGGGCCGTCGCCACGTCGGCGGAGAGGTGGACGTGGTGGCGCTGCTGCTTGCGCAGCCCCTCGCGCAGAATACTCGCCACCGCGCGCGCGCCGGTGCCGTGGTAGAGCACGGCGGGCGGCTCGACCGGCGCGAGCTCCAGATCGACCGCGACGCTGTGGCCCTGGCTGGCCCGGATGCGCGTGCCGGACTCGTCGAAGGCAAAGCGCTGCTTGGGGTTGCGCGCCACCACGTCATCCAGCTCGGCGCGGGTGACCGGCTTCCCGTGCTGGGCCCGGGCGGCGAGCAGCGTGTAGACCGCCACCCACCCGCCGGGGCCGAGGGTCAGCCCGAGCGCGTCGGGGCGGTGGCGCAGGTGGTAGGAGAGGGTCTTGCTGATGCGGGTCAGCTGCGGCTCGGTCATCATCGGTGGCGCTGCCTTGTGCGGTGGTCGGGATGCTGGTACGATAACTGCCACCAGTGTAGCGCATCGTAGCGCACCTGAGATGCGGCAAGCGATGGATATGCGCGGGACGGGAGATGGAGCGCCTTGGATGAATCCTGATCGTCCCATCGGTACCGTCGCACCAGGAGACTGACGATGGCCAGCGTGCTCATCCTCTACGGCACAACCTATGGGCAGACGGCGAAGGTGGCCCAGCACCTCGCGCGCACGCTGGAGTCGCACGGCCATCGGGTCACCTGCGCTGAGTTCGCCGTCCACCCGCCCGGCGCGGATCTGGCGGGGTACGCGGCGATCATCCTGGGCGCACCGGTCTACCAGAACCGGCACCTGCGCGGCATCCACGCCTTCGCCCGCCGGCATCGGAAGCTGCTGAACCGGACGCGCAGCGCCTTCTTCTCGGTGAGCGGGGTGGCGGCGAGCGCCCGGCCCGCCGATCAGGCCAGCGCCCGCAAAGTCGTCGCGCGCTTCTGCGTGGCGACCGGCTGGTACCCGGCGCAGGTGGCGATCATCGCCGGGGCCATCCCCTATACGCGCTACTCGCCGCTCACCCGGCTGCTCATCCGCTGGTTCATGGCCCGTCAGGGCAGCGGCACCGACCCGCGGTGCGACGAGGAGTACACCGACTGGGCGGCGGTGACGGCGTTCGCGGACGGGGTGGCGCGGGAGCTGGCGAGCGCGCCGCCCGAAGGGGCGCCCCATGGGTAACCATGGCTGCATCTCTGGACGCGATGGACGATGGATCACACCGGAGATCACCGATGTGCCGAAGCATCGCCCAGCTGCGGCGGGAGGCAATCCTCGACTCCTGCGGCTCAGATGAGGAGCTGCTGGCCCGGATCAGCGCCGGGCCAGCAGCGGGATAACGATGCACATGGTGGAGTATCTGTCCATCACCTTGTTCGCGCTCTGGTGCATGAGCGAGATCGTGATCAGTCTGATCAGTTGGAGCAATCGATCACGGGGCTGGTCTGTGGGGGGAGATCGGTGGAGTTACGTCATTGTCTGGATGTCAACGATACCTCCCGTTGGGTTTGCCTACCTGATACGGGCACATCCAATCATTGCCAATGGGTTCGGCAGTCTTGCGCCACTCTTCCCGCTTCTGGGCTACGTCGGTTGCTTCATGATGGTCTTTGGCATCACGATGAGGCTCCTGGCCGTTGCCACGCTCAAAAGACAGTTCACCCTTCACGTCGCGCTGCTTGAACCGCATAAGATTATCGATACCGGGATGTACAGCATACTACGTCATCCTGCATATCTCGGACATCTCGCGTCGCTCTGTGGAATAGGGTTGGTTTTGGGGAATGGGGTCGGCCTGATGGCGTTGGTGGTGCTGCCGCTTGCGGGCATCGTGTATCGCATTCACGTTGAGGAACGGGCATTCGTGCAGCACTTCGGTGCGGCGTATCAGACCTATGCACGTCGAACGAAACGGCTGCTTCCAGGAATCTGGTAGACCCCGTTGCCATCCCGACCACAGCGCAGATCACAAGCGTCTATGCCGCTGCCCTCGGCCCGTGCGCACCTCCCAAGGGCGCATGGCTGGCTCCAGGAAGCGATTGGTACGTGTCAGGGGCCAACGCGATTGTAACGGCTCGCGTGCGCGCGGTCACTGGGCCGTTGATCCCGGATCGTCCGGCGGCGGCTCGCAGGCCGCGCGCCAGGCCACGGGGATGCCTGCCACACCCGTGCGCAGCACGACGATCCCGCCCACGATCGCGGCGGTGGTGTCGCAGTCGCCCAGCCCGCTGAGGGTCAGCCAGATCGCCAAGGAAAGCTGAAATCGGAAAGCTGAAATCGGAAAGCCGGAATGCGATCATTGACTTCCCAATCGCTTGATGCTGGTCACGAAGAGACCAATCAGTTCCTCGGTTTCGTTCAGGAGCAGGTCACATGCTTCAAGGTCGCCGTAGGTGCGCAGCTTGAGGAGCGAGAGCCAGGCGTGGCTTTCTTGCAGCTCTTGTAAGCAGATACCCTGCTTGGCAATCTTGTCTGCGATACTTCGAGCGCGGGTGCTCTCAGCGTGATTGGCCATTACCGAGGTAGCTGAGCGACCTAACTGGTTCGCAATAATGGAAGCTGATCTGAAATTGGGCAATCTATCCACAACATCAAGTACGTTATTTGCATATACACGCGTCCGACGCTGAACATCTACATCCCAAGGTTGCATTGGCCCTCCTTTCAGTTTTCCGATTTCAGCTTTCAGTTTTCCCCCGCCCCGGCGAACTCGAAGAAGCCGCCCAGCGCGTCGCCGACGGCCAGGCCGGTCAGGCAGGTGGTGGCGCGGGCGAGCCGCGCGGTGGCGGATGCGTCAGTCATCGGTGGTGGGCTCGAAGGTGCGCTCATCAGGTAGTTGAACGTGGGCGATGGATCTTCTGCGGCAACGGCGGGCGCGGCGAAGATCAATCACACTGACCTTTCGACAGTGTTGAGCGCAGTTTCGGATTATTCGCCGCCGACGCCA
>JBAXES010000197.1:0-7102 GCA_037140315.1 Chloroflexales bacterium | reverse complement strand
GTTATTACCTGGTGAACGCGCGCGAACTGCAAATTAAGATGGCGCAGGGTGCCAAACCCGGCGAAGGTGGACAACTGCCCGGCCGCAAGGTCTATCCCGAAATTGCCAAAGTGCGCCATTCCACACCCGGGGTGGGCCTGATCTCGCCTCCCCCGCATCACGATATTTATTCGATCGAAGACCTGGCCCAGTTGATCCATGACCTCAAGAACGCCAACCCACTGGCGCGCATCAACGTCAAGCTGGTCTCGGAAGTGGGGGTCGGCACGGTGGCGGCGGGGGTGGCCAAGGCCCACGCCGATGTGATTTTGATCAGTGGGCACGATGGTGGCACCGGGGCTTCGCCCCAGACCGCCATCAAGCACGCCGGCCTGCCCTGGGAGCTCCTGTGGGACGAGGGCCCGACCCCGATGCTGCTCGGGCGCGGCGCCACAGCGGCCTGCGTGCGCCGACTCGACCTGGCCCAGGCCATACCGCCCCCACGCCAGGCCGCCGGCCCCCTGCGCATCCTGGCCGTCTCGCCACGGGCCGGGATCCCCGACGAGCTGCGGCAGATCGAGCGCGCGGCCCGCGCCGCCGCGTGGGCGCCCATGATCGAGCGCGGCCTGGCCCATATGCAGGAGCTGAGCCCGGTGACCCGCGAGACGCTCGCGCGCGCGACCGCCGGCGATCACCCGCCCGACGTGATCCACTACTACGGCCACGGCCGCTACAGCGGCGGCGAGGGCGCCCTCCTGCTCGACGACGCCGGCGCGGCGGCCTGGGTGCCGGCGGCGGCCCTCGCCCCGCTGCTGGCCCCAGCCGGCATGGTCGTGCTCCACGCCTGCCAGGGCGCCATGCTTGGGGCTGAAGACACGCCCGCCACCGATATGCGCACCGCCCTCGCGCCAGCCCTCTGCGCCGCCGGCGTGCCGATCGTCCTCGGCATGCAGTTTACGCTGCGCACCGCCGCCGCAAACCGCATGGTCGCGGTGATCTACCAGGCCCTCGCCGAGGGCCGCAGCGTCGAAGATGCGGTCGCGTTCGCCCGCCGCGCCCTCTACGTCGAGGAGCCCGACCGAGTCTCGTGGTATGTCCCCGCCCTCTACCTGCGCGCCCGCGCCGGAGGCCCGGCCTACCTGCGCCCGCCGGCACCGCGTCAGGCCGCAGAGCCGGGCCGGCCCGCCGGTGCCAGCCAGGCCGTCGTCGCCCGCGCCGGGGGGGCGATCAGCTCGCTGCGCATGCGCGGCGGATCCGGCAGCCGCCAGGTGGTGATCGCGGAGGGCGGCAGTATCAGCGGGGTCGATGTGTCCAATCACACAGACTGAGAGGGAGCCATGCAGATCGAGCGTGTCCAGATGACCCGCCCACACTACGAGCCCGGCAAGCCCGGCCGCGTGCGCATGATCGTGCTGCACGCCACGGCCGGCCGCAACCCCGGAGACCTCGGCTGGCTCCGCGTTGGCGGCGACGAGCGCAGGCCTGTGTCAGTCCACTACTACATCAGCAAGGCCGGCCAGATCACGCAGCTCGTCGACGACGCCGATATTGCCTGGCACGCCGGCCAGAGCCGCTGGACTGTCGATGGCCGCGAGGTGAACGGCTGCAATGCGGTGTCGGTCGGCATCGAGCTGGAGAACCTGAATAGCGGGTACGACCCCTACCCCCCGGCGCAGTACGCAGCGGCCCTCTGGCTGTGCCGCGATCTGGCCGCCCGCCACCAGGTGCCGCGCGGCCAACTTGTGCGCCACCTCGACATCGCGCCGGGGCGCAAGACCGACCCGGCCGGATTCCCCTGGGAACGTTTCGTCGCCGAAGTGTACGCCAGCTCGCCAGCAGACACGCCCGGCCTGCCCACCACCTCGGCGCAGCTGCGCGCCCGCCTCCTCGACCTGGCCTACCGCTCTGCCGGCGGCGCCCTCGCCGCCGGCTGGCCCTTCTTCGCCGCCGCCCAGGCCGCCCACCTAGGCATGCCGATCGCCGCGCCGACCGGTCGGCCCACCGCCAAAGGGGCTGGCACCGCCCAAGACGACCAAGACCGCGCGGTGCGCGTGGGCAGCCAGGGCACCTTCTTGATCGAGATCTACGCCCGCGACCTGCTCTACGCCCCGGTCGGGTCGCCCGGCGGCACGCCGCCCGGCAGCGATCAGGTTCGCCGCCTGAGCGAGACGCCGGCCGGGCCGCTGCGCGACGGCCTCATTGATCTGCTCTTCCGGTCGGCCGACCCGGTCAACGGCTTTCACCCCGAGTGGGCCTTTCACCAGTACTATACGCAGCATAGCGGCGACCTAGGCGTCCCTATCGGCCCTAGCCAGCGTCTCCGCGACGGCGGCAGGGCCTACACGTGCCAGCACTTTGCCCTCGACAGCCTGTGCTCGCCCATCAACACATGGAAGAGCATCTACCGGCTGAGCGAGCTCGCTGCGGTGGCCGCCGAGGAGCAGCACCTGCCCGATCTCTCCGCCGTCCAGGCCGCAAGGCTGCGCCGCCTGCTGCTTAGCAGCCTCTACCACGAGGGCGCCGGTCGTAAGTTCGATGAGGGCGCCGCCCTCGTACGCTACGCCCTCGACCATCGCCTGGGTGCGCCCCTCGGCCAGGCCGAGCAGATCGATCTGGAGGACATGCAGCTCCTGATCATGCCATTCGCCCTGGATACGATCTACTGCCGCCTACCATCCGCCAGTTGGCCCTACGACCGCCCGCTACCCGCCGGCACGCCGGTGGGGACATTCTCAGGCACCCTTGGCGTCGCCTCGCCCGGCGTACCTATTGGGCGCTTGGGGGATCTGGCATGCCTGGCAGATGATATGGCCCTATCAGACCTGTCAGTCGCCCCAAGCTACCTGCTCGGCCCCGAGGAGGCCCGGCCAGCCCTCCACGATCTGTGCGACAGCCCGACCGCCGACCGCCTGGGCACGCAGCCACGGGCGGATCTGCTGCTGCTCTGTTCGGCCTCTGGCCCCGCCGCCTCAGATCTCGCCGCCGAGGGCGTCGCCGCACGCTGGCACTACTACATCGACCGGGCAGGCGCGATCACCCGCCTGCGTGACGAGCGGACGCCAACCCGCGTCGCCGAGCGGGTTGGCCAGCGCGCCGTGGTGCTGGCCTATGAGGGGGAGCTACCTGATGCCGAGCCCGCACAGCGGGCGGCGCTCACATGGCTGGTGCGGGCCCTGATCGTTGCCCTGAACCTGAACCCAAACTGCATACGGACCCTCAACCAGCCAATCACCCTCACCCGGCGACACCTGGCGAACATCACAACAGAAGGAGTGACACCGTGACTACCGCGCAAGAGCACCGTGGGGCACGCCCACACACGCTACCCAAGCCCCGGCCCAAGTCGCGCACGGGCGCTCACCCAGCCGCGCCCCCTCAGCCGACGCTATTGAGCGACCATCACCGCCAGAGCGAGGCCGTGATCAGCGCACAAGAAGAGAGCGGCGTGCGGCAGATCGCCATCAGAGTCGTTGGTGTGGGCGGTGCCGGCGGCAATGTGATCGACCGGCTGATCGCCGGCGGCCTCAAGGGAGCCGATCTCATCGCAGTGAACACCGACACGCAGGCCTTGCAGGGTTCGCGTGCCACCACCCAGATCTGCCTCGGCGTGCAGTGTACGCGCGGCCTGGGAGCCGGCGGCAACCCCCAGGTTGGGCAGGTTGCAGCTGAGGAGAGCCAGAACCAGCTGCGCGAGGCGCTCGCGGGCGCCGACATGGTCTTTATTGTCGCCGGCATGGGCGGCGGCACCGGCACCGGGGCCGCGCCGGTGGTTGCCCAGATCGCCCGCGACCTGGGCGCGCTCACCGTAGGGGTGGTCACCAGGCCCTTCGCCTTCGAGGGCCAGCGCAGGGCGAAGGTGGCCGAGCAGGGGATCGCACAGCTGCGCACCATCGCCGACACCATCATCATCGTGCCGAACGAGCGGCTTATCCAGGCGTCGTCGCGCACCACCTCGATGGTGCAGGCCTTCGGGATGGCCGACAGCGTGCTGCGCTACGGCATCCAGGGCCTGGTCGACCTGATCGTCCAACACGGATTGATCAACGTCGACTTCGCCGACATCCGCGCGATTATGGGCGAGTCGGGCCCGGCCCTGCTCGGCATTGGCGTGGGCGACGGTGCCGATCGCGCTACCGAGGCCGTGCGCCGGGCTATGTCGTGCCCGCTCCTCGAAGGACGCATCGAGGGGGCGCGCCGCCTGCTCCTCAACATCACCGGCGGCGAGGACCTCGGCCTCTTCGAGATCAACCGCGCCGCCGAGCTGGCAACCCGCACGATCGACAGCGAGGCCAACATCATCTTCGGGGCTATGATCGACCCCACGCTCCCCAGGGGCAAGGTCAAGGCCACCCTGGTGGCCACGGGCTTCGGCGGCGCGCCGGCGGCCGCTGCGCGGCGGCCCGCCCCAGCCGAGACCGGCCAGATCGCCCACGCCGAGCGTCAGGTCTCGGCAGCTGGCATCCAGGCGCTCCAGCGCGCGCCCGCCCTTAATCTGTCGCCGTCAGGCCCATCAGAAGCCGACCGGATCGACCTGCCGCCATTTCTTCTACGCTTTCACCGGAGCTAACGCATGAGCCAGCTGCAACTCTGTCGAACTGACCCCCTCGTCGCGGTGATCTACGACCTCTTCAGCGCGAACATGGTGCGCGTCCCCGACTCGCGAATCCGCCCACTGTCGGTGGTTGTCCACCGCGATGGCCGCAGCTCCTTCCGCGGATCGCTGCTTCCGCTGCTCACCGAGGCCCGCGCCCTCGGCGTGCGCCCGGCAACCTCCGAGCTCACCGATGTCGCCGGGCGGCGCTCCCGCCGGGTCACGCTAGACCTGGGGCTACACATCCTGCGCGGATTCCTCAAGGGCTTCGGCCTGCCCTCGGCAGAGTTCGCCAGCGGGCTGGGGAGCGCCGCCTACCTCACATTCTCCTTCCCGGCGGTGCGCCGCGTCGCCTACGACGTCAGTGCCCTGGGGTGGGCCCTGGCCGGTCGGTGCATCGACCGCCAAAACCCGGCCGCCGCCGTCGTTTTCGGCCAGTCTCGCTACGAGCTGCTGCTGATCGACTCTGTCCTGACCAGCAGCCAGATCAGTGTGGTCTTCTCTAGCGACCAGGGCCAGCACCTAAATGTCGACACCTCGGCCCTCAACCAGATGTTTGCCAGCGTTGGCGCACAGGTGAACACCAGCGGCGACAACGATGTCGAGCTGACCCTGAAGAGCGCCCAGGATCTCACGTTCGCCTTCACCTGCGTGCGGCTCTTCCTCGACCTCGAAGGCCGGATCACGGCTATGCCCCCCGACAACCGGCTGCGCACTCTCGGCGGCGACGACGAAAGCGCCGCCCGGGTACGCTACAGCCCCGACCGGGTGCTGCTCAGCGACCGGCCGGGGCTGCTCAGTTGGGATCGCTAACGCGCCCCGCAGATAGTTGGTCGAGGCTGCCAGATCCGCTGGCAGCCTCGACCAGAACAGGTCGTCACAGCGCCCGCAGCACCTCCAGCAGATAGTCGACCTCCTCGGCCGTGTTGTAGTGGGCCAGGCCGATCCGCACCATGCCGCCGTGATCCTCCACACCCAGCCGCTCGCTCAGGCTCAGCGCGTAGTAGTTGCCGTCCCATGCGAAGATCCCGCGCGCCGCCAGGGCCTCGGCAATCGCGCGCGGCGTGTGCCCCTCGATGCAGAACGACACCGTCGGCGTGCGCTGGCCGAAGCGATCCGCCGCGCGGATGCCGTAGAAGGTCAGGCCCGGGATGGCGAGCAGACCGCTGATCAGCCGCTCGGAGAGTGTGCGCTCATAGGCGGCGATCATCGTCATCGCCGCGCCGATCGCCGCGCGCCGACTCGCAGCCTGGCCGCCTAGCGCCGCAATGTAGTCCACCGCCGCCGTCACCCCGGCCAGGCACTCGTGGTTCTGCGTGCCGGTCATCCAGCGGTCGGGCGACTGGTTGGATGCCGGGCGCACCTTGTAGGGCTGCAGCCGCTCTAGGTGCTCGGCCTTGCCGTACAGACAGCCGATGTGCGGCCCGAAAAACTTGTAGACGCTACAGGCCAGAAAATCACAGTCGAGGGCCCGCACATCGATCAGGCCGTGTGGCGCATAGTGAACGGCATCCACAAAAGCAAGAGCGCCTACGCTATGTGCTAGCTCCACCGCCCGCCGCACATCATTGATTGTGCCAACCGCGTTGCTAGCGTAGCCGACCGCCACGAGCTTGGTCCGCTCGTTAATCTTCGCCGCCATATCGGCCATATCGAGCGTGCAGTCCTCCACATCCACATCCGCCTCGCGGATCACCACCCCGCGCTCCGCCAGCGCCCGCCAGGGGGCCACATTTGCGTCGTGGTCAAGCCGCGTGACCACAATCTCATCGCCCGGCACCAGCTCGCGGCCGATCGCCCGGCTCAGGGCGAAGGTCAGCGTGGTCATATTCGCACCGAACACCGTCTCCTGCGGGTCGCAGCCGAGCATATCGGCCATCGCCCGGTGCGCCGCCGCCATCGTCAGATCGGTGCGCTGGCTGGTCAGAAAGGCTCCGTGGGTGTTCGCGTTGCTATGCGCCAGGTAGGCCCCAATCGCGTCGATCACCGTCTGCGGCACCTGCGTACCGCCGGGGGCGTCGAAGAAGACAGCTGGGAGACCATCCACCTGCTCGGCGAGGGCGGGGAACAGCGGCCGGACGGCGTGCGGGTCAAACTGAGACATGCAAGGCTCCTTGCCACCTGCCGGTGGGAGTGGGGTCGGCTGCGCCGCGCCCACCTTACTTTTTTTCTGGCGGGTTTGGGCGGCGTGGCCGCCCAAACCTGCCAGAAAGCTTAGTCTGAACAAAGGGAGGGTTGGCGCTATTCTACCGCAGCTTATCGCCAGGGCCAACGCCACCGAGGAGATCCTGCACCGGCTTAAAGTTAAGCTTCGCATAGCGCCCCAGGCCCTCGCGGCCCTCGCGGGCCAGGATGTGCTGCGCCGCCGCCGTGAGGGCGCGGATCGCCGACGCGCCCGCCGGCAGCTGCCCGCGCAGCCCCGCCGCCGCCCCCAGCCGCACGAGCTCAGCCCCGAACCGCGCGCTGGCCAGCACCGACGCCGCCGCCGGGCTGCCTCGGCCCGAGCAGATGCATCACGCTGAGTCGGCGAGC
>JBAXES010000196.1:0-7102 GCA_037140315.1 Chloroflexales bacterium | reverse complement strand
AGATCGCGCCGCCCTTGGCGGTCGAGGGGGTCATGAAGAACGAGATGTAGGCGTTGCGGGCGAAGTCGCCCGAGCCGCCGATACCGTTCTGGATGCTGGTGCCCATCAGGTGGGTCGAGTTGACGTTGCCGTAGATGTCGGCCTCGATCATCCCGTTCATGGCCAGGCAGCCCAGGCGGCGGATGACCTCGGGGTGGTTGCTGATCTCCTGGGGCCGCAGGATGATCCGGCTGCGGTAGTGGTCGAGGTTCGCGTAGAGCCATTTGGTGGCGGCCGGGCTCAGCGAGAGGGCCGTGGTCGAGGCGACCGTCAGCTTGCCGGTGTCGAGCATGTGCAGCATGCCGTCCTGGAGCACCTCGGTGTAGGCGATCAGCTCCTCGAAGCGGCTATCGGAGAGGCCGCTCATCACCGCGTTGGCGATATTGCCCACGCCCGACTGGAGCGGCAGCAGGCTGGGCGTGAGCCGACCCTTGCGGATCTCATACTCGAAGAACTCCAGGATGTGGCCGGCGATCTGCTGCGAGACCTCGTCGGGCGAGCTGAACGCGCTGCTTCGGTCGGGCGCGTTGGTCTTAACCACCGCGATGATCTTGTCGGGGTCGCATTTGAGGTAGGGGCTGCCAATGCGGTCGCCGGCCGAGATGATCGGGATCGGGCGCCGCTCCGGCGGCAGCCGCGTGCCGTAGTAGATGTCGTGCATGCCCTCGAGCTGCTCGGGCTGCCAGCTGTTCACCTCTAGGATGACCTTGTCGGCGCAGTCGAGCCACGTCTTATTGTTGCCCACCGACGAGGACGGCACGATCTGGCCGTCTTCGCGGATAGCCGTCACCTCGACGACGGCGACGTCGAGGTGGCCGAGGAAGCCCTCCCACACCGCCTGGGCGACGTGGCTGAGGTGCATGTCGAGGTACTCCATACGACCGTCGTTGATCCGCTCGCGACAGGTGGGGTCGGACTGGTAGGGCAGGCGCAGCTCGATGCCGTTGGCCCGGGCCAGGGCTCCGTCGAGCTCGGGCGCGGTCGACGCGCCAGTCCAGATGCGCACCTGGAAGGGCCGCCCGTACTGGTGGGCCTGCTCGATGCGACTGGCGAGCGCGAGGGGTACGGCCTTAGGGTAGCCTGCGCCGGTAAACCCGCTCATCCCGACCGTGCTGCCCGGCTGGATCAGCGCCGCCGCATCATCAGCTGACATGACCTTGTCGCGCAGGCGTGGGTCAGCTATCCGGTTGTTCTTCGTCACCATTGTTGTTATGTCTCTAGGGTAGTGAAATAGCCCCGCTGGTAGGAGTGAGGATCCCCGGCCAACTATAGGCGGCGGAGATACAATGTGGAGGCAGTGCCACCTCGTCCTTATCGTACCACTGCAGTGATTCTGAACCCGTTCAACAAAGCCAAGGTGGCGATCGTATAATAGGCATAGCACGACAGGAGCACCCTATGTCAATCGACGACTTCCGCGATGATACCAGGCGCATCCTGGATAATCTGCTCAGCGAGACGCCTAAGGCCGACCGCGAGCAGCTCCTCGACGCCTACGCCGACCTGATCACGCAGCTCTACGCCCATCACTCGCACCAGATGCTCACCGAGCTGATCGAGGATTCTCGCACCCGCCTCGATGCCCGCCTCTCCCCTGACCCGGTGCGCCAGACGATCGCTGGCGTGCAGACGACGATTCAGGATCTCTGGAACAGCCTCTGGAAGGACTAGCTTTTTTAGGGAACAGGGAACAGGGAACAGCGCTGTTCCCTGTTCCCTGTTCCCTACTCCCCGACCTCAAACTGAAACCGGGCCTTGAAGCGGCGCAGCTCCTTGAGGATGGGCCTGCCGAGGGCGGCGATCAGCAGCAGGTTGCCGATGGCGCGCAGCGAGTCCCATGCGAATGAGGTCAGGCTATAGAAGGCCAGGTAGCGCCGCAGCGTCTCGCCGAGGCCCATGCCAGGGCTCCAGGCCAGGTCGCCGGGGGGGCTGAAGGGCCAGAACCAGAGGTTCATCAGCGCGCCGAAGAGCAGCCCCCAGAGGTAGCCGTAGGCGCAGATCAGGGCGACCTCGGGCCACGCGCCGGGGCGCAGGCGGCGGCCCGCGCGGCCGAGCAGGCCGGCTCCCAGGCCCATCCAGCCGCTGGCGAGCATCTGGAAGGGCAGCCAGGGGCCGACGCCGCCGGTGAGGATGGCCGAGACCAGCAGCCCCGTGGCGCCCAGCAGGAACCCGAAGCGCCCGCCGTACACGTAGCCCGAGAGGAGGATCAGGAAGAAGAAGGTGGGCGTGTCGCCCGGCCCGGCCGGCAGGCGCAGCACGGCCACCAGGGCGGTGAGCACGCCCAGCACGGCCATCGAGCGAGTGCTCAGCCGCCCCGCGCTCAGCTCGGCCAGCAGCAGCACCAGCAGGGCCGGCCCGAGCGCGGCGAAGATCAGCGGGGCCGTAGCGGCGTGGGCTCCGGTGTCCCCGCCGGGGAGCCGCACGCTCAGGAAGAAGGGGTAGATGAAGGCTCCCATGCCCAGGGCGCAGATCAGCGCCAGGCTGGCCGCGCTCAGGGCCTGCGCCGCGCGGCCCTCACGCACTATCGCCATCTGTCGCATTGCCGTCGCGCTCCCTATCGCGGGTCAGCCGTGATCGCCGCCGCCCGATCCTCCGCACCCTCAGCGTCCGCCGCGCGCGCAGCTCGCGCTGGGCCTCGAGCAGGGCCGCCGCGAGCTGGGTGAAGAAGGCCACCAGCAGGCCGATCCCCAGGAAGACGTAGATGATCGTAAATAGCTTGCCCGCGCCAGTCTGCGGGCTGAAGTCGCCGTAGCCAATGGTGGCCAGGGTGATCACGCAGAAGTACAGGCTGTCGAGCCAGCCCCAGCCCTCTACTGCGTGGTAGAACAGCGTGCCGAGGGCGAGCGTTAGCAGCACCAGTGTGGTCAGGGCGCGGAACTCCGTATCGCGCCACGCTCGGCGCAGGGCTACCCCGATGTGTTGGATCGTCAGCAGGAGCGAGATCAGCATAGCGGGACATGATACCACGGCCCCGCCGGCGCCCCCAACATGCTGAGATCCTGCGCCTGTCAATGTTCCTCAACCTAGCGCTGCCCAATCCTACCTGCGCGCTATGTTTGGGCGCTATATAATGGCTTGACCTCATCTCCATGTGCGAGTTCGCCCTCAGCGATGCGATGACGCAGTGTGTCCAGCGACATAGCCGTGCCGACAAAGTCGGGCGCAATATGTGTCTTGCGACACTTGCGGCGGCCCGCCAAAGCCTGTACCCTGTCTATCAGTACCCGGTATGTACGCTAGAGGAACCTCGCTTGCCTTCTGAGCCAGTACGGCAGATCGCCCTTGTCACCGGCGCATCGCGCGGCATTGGCGCCGCCATCGCCCGACTGCTCGCCGAGCGGGGCGCAGCTGTCGCAATCAATTACCGCAGCAAGGGCTCGCGCGCCGAGTCGGCGGTCGCCCGGATCCAGGCCGTCGGACGACGGGCCATCCTCGCCCAGGCCGACCCCACCAGCCCCGCAGACCTCCGAGCGATGGCGCAGACGATCGCCGAGGCCGCGCTCCCTCCAGACTCTTACCCCCAACCTTCGTTGGCTCAACCGAATAAAACCAGATTTCAGGCCGGACGCACCAGCAGAGCATGCCTGAAACCTCGCACCTGAAACCTTGTCTGAGGAGAATCACTATGCAGTCCGTCACATTGCCAATGATCATCCAGGGCGGCATGGGCGCCGGGGTCTCTGACTGGCGCCTGGCCAACGCCGTCTCGCGCGCGGGCCAGCTGGGCGTGGTCTCAGGCACTGCCCTCGATACGATCCTTGTGCGGCGTCTCCAGGACGGCGACGTCGGCGGGCATATGCGGCGGGCGATGGCGCAGTTCCCTATCCCTGCGGCGACAGAGCGTACGCTCAAGCGCCACTTCAACGAAGGTGGCCGGCAGGCCGGGGCACCCTACATGCTCCTGCCGCTCTACAAGGCCGAGATGAGCGTCGAGCGCCAGCAGCTGCTCATGCTCTCCGCCTTCGTCGAGGTTTACCTGGCCAAAGAGGGCCACAACGGCCTGGCCGGGATCAACTTGCTCACCAAGATTCAGCAGCCGAACCTGGCCACCCTCTACGGGGCTATGCTCGCCGGGGTGGACGCGGTGCTGATGGGTGCCGGCATCCCGCGCGAGTTCCCGCTGGCCATTGAGGCCCTGGCCGAGCATCGGGTCGCCACCAGCGCCTTCGATGTCGAGGGCATGCCCGCAGGCGAGATGGCCCACATCACCTTCGACCCGGCCGTCCACTGGGATGGGCAGCCGTCCGCCCTGCGCCGCCCAATGTTCCTGCCGATTATCGCCAGCAACTCCCTGGCCACCGTGATGGCTCGCAAGTCCGGCGGTCGGGTCGACGGCTTCATTATTGAGGGGCCGACTGCCGGCGGGCACAATGCGCCGCCACGCGGGCAGGCCCAGTTCAACGAGCGCGGCGAGCCGATCTATGGCCCGCGCGACGAGGTTGACCTTGCGAAGATGCGCGATCTCGGCCTGCCCTTCTGGCTCGCCGGCGGCAAGGGCAGCCCCGAGGGGCTGCGCCAGGCCCTCGCCGCTGGCGCCGCCGGCATCCAGGTCGGCACGCTCTTCGCCTACTGCGATGAGTCCGGCCACGCCGCAAATTTTAACGCGTCGATACTCTCGGCCGCCGCCCGCGACGCCGTCGATGTCTTCACCGACCCGCGCGCCTCGCCCACCGGATTCCCCTTCAAGGTGGTGACGTGGGACGAGAACCCCGCTGACTGGGAGCACCGTGAGCGGGTCTGCGACCTGGGCTACCTGCGCAGCGCCTACCGCCGGGCCGACGGGCAGATCCGCTTCCGCTGCGCCTCCGAGCCGATCAAGACCTATGTCGCCAAGGGCGGCACGCTTGAGGAGACCGAGGGCCGCAAGTGCCTTTGCAACGCGCTGATGGCCAATATCGGGCTTGAGCAGCTGCGCGAGGGCGGCGCGGTGGAGCCGCCCCTGATCACCAGCGGCGATGACCTGCGGCTTATGGGTGTCTACCTCGATGGCCGATCCAGCTATAGCGCCGCCGATGTGATCGCCTATCTGCTCGATGGCGATGAGCTGGGCGCGCAGGTCGCCTATACGGATTCAGCCCAAGAGGTGCTATAATAGCTGCCGCGCATTATTCGCGACAGAAATGATATTATCGCTCGGCCCGATACTAGCGCAGCAGGCGGCGCTTCGCAGAAAGAGTAAGCTGCTGTGAAAGAATTTTTTCGACGTAGAAAGACCAGCTTCACCACGGGCGGCCAGCCCGAGGGCAACCCTGTGCCTGACGACATGTGGGTCAAGTGTACCGCGTGTCGCGAGCTCGTCTATAAGAAAGAGCTGACCGACAATCTGAAGGTCTGCCCCAAGTGCGGCCACCACATGCGCATGAGCGCCCACGAGTGGATCGGCCTGCTTGACGCCGGCTCCTTCAGCGAGATGGACGCGAACCTCCTGCCGACCGACCCGCTCGGCTTCGTCTCGCTCGGCGAGAGCTACGCCGAGAAGCTGACGACGTCCCAGCAGCGCACGGGCATGCCCGACGCGGTGCTCTCCGGGCTCGGGACGATCGGCGGCGGGCGTCTGGCCCTGGCCGTGGGCGACTTCGCGTTTATGGGCTCGTCGATGGGCAGTGTCTACGGCGAGAAGATGGCGCGCTCGGCTGAGCGCGCCGCCGACCTGGGCATCCCCCTGCTGACGATCAACACCTCGGGCGGGGCCCGCCAGCAAGAGGGTGTGATCGCCCTGATGCAGATGGCCAAGGTGACGATGGCCCTGACCCGGCTGGCCGACGCTGGGCAGCCGCATATCGCCCTAATGGTCGATCCGTGCTACGGCGGCGTCACCGCCTCGTACCCCTCGGTGGCCGACGTGATCATCGCCGAGCCGGGGGCCAATATCGGCTTCGCGGGCAAGCGCCTGATCGAGCAGATTATGCGCCAGAAGCTCCCAGCAGGCTTTCAGACTGCCGAGTTTATGCTGGAGCACGGCATGATCGATATGGTTGTGGAGCGCAACCAGCTTCCCGCCACGATCGGTCGCCTGATCCGGCTCTACGGCGTGCGCCGCGACCCGGTCGAGCAGCTGATCAACTCCATCCCCTACCTGAATGGCCGGGCATAGCAGAGATCTGCCGTAAGGGCGCAGCAGCGCCGCGCTGCTGCGCCCCAACCAAGAATAATGGACGAGACGACCAATCCGACTGAGGCCCAGGAGCTTACGCCCTGGGATCGCGTGCAGATGGCGCGGCACCCGCAGCGCCCGCACACGCTCGACTATATCGCCGCCCTCTGCGAGGACTTCACCGAGCTGCACGGGGACCGCCGCTTCGGCGATGACGCGGCCATCGTCGGCGGGCTGGCCACCTTCGCCGAGCGCACGGTGATGATGATCGGCCACCAGAAGGGCAGCGACACCCGCGAGAATATGAAGCGCAACTTCGGGATGTCGCACCCCGAGGGCTACCGCAAGGCCCAGCGGCTTATGCGCCACGCCGAGAAGTTTGGCATCCCGGTGATCTGCTTTGTCGATACGCCCGCCGCCGACCCGAAGAAGGAATCAGAGGAGCGCGGCCAGGGCAACGCGATCGCCGAGAGCATCCTGGTGATGACCAACCTGCGCACGCCGATCGTCGCCGCCGTGATCGGCGAGGGCGGTAGCGGCGGGGCCCTGGCGCTCAGCGTGGCCGACCGCATCCTGATGCAGGAGAACGCGATCTTCTCGGTCGCCCCTCCCGAGGCTGCGGCCTCCATCCTCTGGCGCGACTCGGCCAAGGCCCCCGATGCCGCCCGCGCCCTCAAGCTCACCGCCCAGGATCTCTACGGGCTGCGGATCATCGATGAGGTTGTCTCCGAGCCGACCGGCGGGGCCCACCAGAGCCCGCAGGAGGCGATCACCACCCTCGGTGCCCGCATCCGCGCCCACCTCGATGCGATCTCGCAGATCGAGATCCCCACGCTGCTCAGCCAGCGCTACCAGAAGTATCGCGTCATCGGGCAGTACCACGAGGCGTGAGTCTTCACTTCGTCGCAGCTGATCTTAGACAAGGTTACAGGGAACAGGGAACAGAAATACCGCATCCTGATGCAGTGC
>JBAXES010000195.1:0-7107 GCA_037140315.1 Chloroflexales bacterium | reverse complement strand
ATGCGGACGCGCTGGGAGGTGCCCTGCACGAGCGTGCCCAGGCCGGCGTTCTGGGTGATCGTGTTCGCGAGCACCTGCACATTGCGCGAGGCCCCGGCGACCAGCACGCCGTTGCCGGCGCCGGTCTGCCCGATCAGCTTGTTCGAGCGTATCGTCATGGTCAGGGCGTCGGTGGCGGCGATGGCGTTGCCGCTGTTAAAGCGCACATCGTTGGAGATGACATCCACCGCCTTCGCCGCGCTGATCGTGATGCCTGCGGCGTTAGCGCGGGCCAGCGGGGTGAAGTCTGTCGCCGAGGTGTCGGCCCAGCCGATCTTGTTGAGGCTGAGGGTGACCGTGGTGGTGGCGCTGCCGATGATGCTCACCCCGGCGCCGGGGTGGCTGCCGATCACATTCGCGGTGACGGTGGTGCGCTGTGGCCCGCCGCTGATCAGCACGCCGTCGCCGGTGTTGGTGGTGGCGACATTGAAGACGCCGCTGCCGTTGCTGAGCAGCCCGATGGTGTTGTTGCTGACGGTGGTGCTGAGTGTCTTCGTGCCCACGATCGAGATCGCCGTGTCGCTATTGCCGGCCAGGTGGTTGGGGCTGGCCGCGCTGCCGATCAGCGTGTTGCTGAGGCTATTTTGCACGTCGATGCCCGGGCCGCTGTTCGCGACCACCCCGGTGAGGCTGGTGTTGAGGCCGATGACGTTGCCGATGATCGTGCTGTTGGAGACGCTGGTGTAGGTGGCCGAGGAGAGCTTGAGCGTGATGCCGGGGCCGCTGTTGCCGGAGATGTAGTTGCCGGGGCCGACCGTCGTGCCGGTCGAGTCATCGAGCAGGGCCACGCCGCCGAGCGTATTGGGCAGGCCAGCGAGGCCGGTGCGTTTCAGGCCGATGATCGCGCCGCCGATCTGCGTGCCGCTGGCACCGGTGGTTACGCGCAGGCCATAGCCGGTGTTGTTGCTGATCAGCAGGGTACGGGTTGCCAGGCCAGCCCCGGCCAGCACCGTGTTCTTCGCCCCGCTCGATACGTTCACCCCATCGCCGCCGTTCGCGAAGCTGGTGCCGCCATGCGTGTCGCCGATCTCGTCGGTGCCGATATAGTTGTAGCCGATGATGGTTCCGCTCGCGGCGCTGCCCGTGACCAGGATGCCGTTGCCGGTGTTCGCGGCGATAACATTCAGCGGGGTGCCGCCCACCGTGACGCCGGGGCTGGACGCGATCTGCACGCCGTTGCCGCCGTTGCCGAGGGGTGATGCCTGTGCGCCACCGGGGATGACGCCGATGTAGCTGTTCAGTACCGACCCGCCGATTGCGCTAGAGAATGTGATGCCATCGCCAATGTTGCCGCTGATAGTGTTCCGGTCAGTGGCATTGACCCCGCCGATCGTCGCGCTGCCGCCAAGCACGAGCACCCCGACCTTGTTGGCCTGGCTGGAGGCATAGGTGACGCCGGGCACATTGCCGATGTAGCAGCCTCTGATGGTGGCCGCATGGGCGCTGTTGACGAAGATCGCCGCGCCGGCGGGGACGGTGCTCGTGCCCTGAAACCCGGTGAAGATCAGATTCTCAACAACGGTGTTATCGGCTGTGTTGCTGGCGTCATGTGAGATCGCGAGGCCGTAGGTGAGCGTGCCGCCACCATTGATGATGATGAGCGGCTGGAAACTGCTGCCGTTAACCTGGCCGCTGATTGTGGTGCCGGCCTCGGTAAGCGGCGGCAGCTCGGTGGACGGCGTGATGGTGATATTCGTCAAGGTCGTTAAGTCAAAGGTAATACTGCTACTCCCGCCATCCGCGTTCGCCGAGTTGATCGCCTGGCGCAGGGTGCAGGTGGAGGCTGTGGGGCATGTGCCGCCAGTGTCGAGGGTGCTGTTGACGATATAGGTGCCGCCGGCCGCCAGCGCCGGCCGGCCCGCCACCGCGAAGGGGGCCAGCAGCAGGGCCATGGCCACCAGGAGGTACCAGAAATTCCTGCGCTCGGACATGCTGAACTGCTACTTTCTACATACCCATAAGGTATGCTGCTGAGCCCTTCGGCCTCGCTCAGGATATACCACGAAGCATCTATCCTGGCCACCTGACAGGCTCTTCACGAGCGCTCAGAGTGACATGTGGCCCTCGGGCCCAGGATGAGCAGGTGACGTTTATTCTATCGCGTCAGCCTATTGTAGCACGTGTGAAATCTGGAACCAGCTATCGGGGTAGGAAAAGAGTCCTGAACATTGATCGCGAGAGGCGTGAAAGGGGGGGGAGACGCGCGCGCGGAGGGCGCGAAGCCTATGGAGAGGTTTGGAGGGGCGCAGCCCCTCCGAGAAAAAACCCCTTGCACACGATCAAACAAGGCTTGATATCACACCCGCGGGAGCATACCGATAGCGCGTAGGTAGCTGATGCTGGAGGCGAACTGCTGGTCCTCGTAGAAGCCATTCTGGGCTTCGCCGGCGCCGCGCTCCCAGGGGGTGCGCCACTCATCGCCGACGGAGCGGGATGTCTGGGCGAACTGGCGCAGGACGGGCAAGACCTGGCGGATGTCGCGGGGCGAGTAGCCGACCCACCAGTCGTCGGCGAAGACGCGGACGTGGCGGGCGCTGTGGCTGACCAGCTCGATCTGACAGGGGGCGGCGGGGGCAAACTGCTCGACGGCGGTGAAGAGGCGGCGCAGATTCATGTTGCCCTCGCCGAGGGAGCAGCGCACGAGGCGCCAGCCCTGCTCGGAGGGGTAGACGGTATAGTCGGAGAGGTGGATGGTGCGGATGTGCGGCCCGAGGCGCTCGATGATGCTGAGGGGGTCCTCGGCCACGATGAAGGCGTTGGTGGCGTCGAACGTGACGCCGATGTAGTCGCCGCCGACGGCCGCGACGATGCGCAGCAGGTCGTCCGAGGTGGCGTCCTGGTGGTTCTCGACCGCGATGCAGACCCCGTAGCGCTCGGCGAGGGGGCGCACGGCGCGCAGGCGGGCGATCACCTCATCGATGTAGGCGTCCCAGTCCGCGACGATCCGCGAGCGCCAGCCCTCGAGGACGGTGCTGACGGTGACGCGCAGGGCGCTGGCGCCGAGGGCGGCGGCGGCGGGGATATGGCGCTCAAGGGTGGCGACGTCGGCCACGTCGCTATCAACGACGGGGGTGAGGCTGCAGGCGGCGAGGTGGGCGCGCAGGGCGGCGAGCCGCCCAGGGTTGAGGTCGGGCAGCATGTCGAGGGGGAACTCGATGCTGCGCAGGCCGGCGCGGACTGTCAGGGCGACGATGTCCTCGACGCTGAGGGGCTGCCCGGTGACCCGGCCGGTGCCCCGGCCGATCAGGCCGCAGCGGTAGCTGAAGCTAAGTGCAGAGAGGCCGATCAGCACGGCGCCGCTCCTCATTGGTTCGTAGACAAGCGAGACGGTAACGTATCTACACGCCTTGGCTCATGCGGGATAGGGCGTATTTTACCATACCACTAGCGCTACCCTCCCGCCTCCGCTAGGGCTGTTGCAACGTCGTTTGATCGCCGGGCAGCCCTCACCCCCCAGCCCCCTCTCCCGCGTTGGGAAGACCCCTCGCTGCGCTCGGGGTGACATGTGCCAGCAGTATCGTGCAATGTCACCTCCCGGTGGGGGTGTGGGGGCGGCGAAGCCGCCCCCACACCCCCACCGGGATTTGATCTACGGAGCCGTCACCGTGAACTGCGCCCCGGCGCTGCGCCCGAACACCTCAGGCGCGTAGGTGCGCATGGCCGTGGCCGGCAGGGTCTGGAAGACGCCGGGGGTGGTGGCGCGGGCCAGGTAGGTGTAGGTGTAGGTGCCGCGCGGCAGGTCGCTGGCGAAGAGGGCCACCCGGTTGTCGCGCACCTCGGTGCGGCCGAAGTACCACCAGTAGGGCTGGGCGTCCGACCCGCTGATCGCCGGGTCGCGCGCGGCGGCGCTGCTGGTCTTCAGGCTGGTGTCTAGCGCCTCCAGCCCGGCCGGCAGCATGTCCTCGACCATGAAGTAGGGCATATCCTCGGGCAGGCTCAGAGTCAGCCGCACCTGCACCAGGTCGCCGAGGGCGGCCTGGCTGGTCAGCTGGCCGGTCGGGCTGAGGGTGGCGGTGTTCACCATCACATACTCGCGGCGCACCGATACGCCCTGGTCGAGCGCCTGCACGCTCGCCGCGTCCTCGAAGCTGCGCACGCGGAGCGTGTAGTAGAGCCGACCGGTGCCGCTCTGCCCCGCGCCGGCCTGGCGCTGCATGCTCAGCTGGCTGTCGGTGCCCTGGGCCAGGTCGGCCAGCTTCACCACGAGCTCGATCGGCGTGTCGAGGTTCGTGCTGTCCACGCTGCCCTCGCTCAGGCTCTTGTCGTTCAGGGCTACGCGGTAGCTGTAGCTGGCCTTCAGCTCGCCGCTCTGGGCCACGTACTCGGCCAGGGCCAGCAGGGTCACCGCCGTCTCCTGGGTGCTGGCCCAGTGGCCGTGCTCGCGCAGGCCCATCAGGTAGCGCACGGCGTTGGGCACCAGGATGCTGCTCGGGTCGGCCCGGACTAGGGCCTGCAGGGCCAGGGCGGTGCTGCGCGTGTCGCTGCCCATCGTCCAGTAGTCGGCCCGGCCCTCCTCCCAGTGTGCGTCGGTCGTGCGCATGATCGCCGCGCCGGACAGGTTGTCGGCCAGGGCGGCGCTGCGCGTGTCGTCGCCCAGATCCTTCAGCGCCATCAGCAGGTAGGCCCGCCCGTAGATGTCCAGCTTGGCCCGCTGGTCGTAGAGCCCCACCGCCCGCCCGCGGTCGCCCTGGCCCAGCTCGCCGAGCACAAACAGCGTGTAGGCCCGCGTGTTCAGCTGGCTGGCCTCGGGCACGCCCGACCCCTGGTCGGCGCCCTGGTCGAGCGCACCCTTCAGGTAGGCCACGCCCCGGTCGAGCACCGCCTGATCCACGCTGTAGCCGGCCTGCTTGGCCTCGGTCAGCCCCTGCACCACGTAGGCACTCAGGTAGGGCTGGCTCTTGTCGCTCTCCCACCAGCCCCAGCCGCCATCGAGCTGCTGGAGCGCGTAGAGTCGCTGGAGGCCCTTCGCCAGGTTCGCCTCAAGCGACGCCTTCAGGGCCGGGTTGTCTACGCCGAGCTGCTTGTAGAGCCGGTAGGTCACGGCGTTGGGCAGGAAGGCGCTCACCGTCTGCTCGGTGCAGGCGTAGGGGAAGCTCTCCAGGTAGCTCAGGCCGCCCTGCACGCCGGCCGCCAGTGAGGGGGCCAGCTCCAGCGTCGCCTCGCCGCGGGCCGGGTCGCCCGTCGGCCTCAGAGTCTCCACCGTGGTATCGATCACCTGCCCGGCGCTGGCGGACACCTCGGGCGTCTCGTAGCGCTGCACGGGCAGGGTTGTCTCCAGGGCGTCCTGCAGGTCGCCGCCGCTCACGCTCAGGCGCACCGTCACCTGGCCCGCGCCAGCGACCTTAGCCTTCCAGCGCACCAGCGCCTGGCCGTTGGCCGGCACGCTCACCTGCTGCACGGCGCTCTCCTGAAGAGTGATCGGCCCGGTCTTGTCGGCGGTTCCGCTCAGGCCAAGGGTCACGCTGGCGTCAATCGCGCTTGACGTGCTGTTCTGCACCACCGCCTGGAGCGTCGGCTGGTCGCCGTCGGTCAGGAAGCGCGGCAGCGAGGCCCGCACCAGCAGCGGGCGGGCGGCCACCACATCGCTGGTGCTCTGTCCGACCAGGGTCTCCTTGGTCACGCCGCGCGCGCTCATGCGCCAGGTGGTCAGGCTGTCGGGCAGGGCCACGGTCACGCTGGCCGTGCCGTCGGCGCCGGTGATCAGCCCGGCGTTCCAGTAGGCCGTGTCGGGGAAGTCGCGCCGCACCAGGGCCGGCGCGCTCATGCCGCCGCCGCCGCCCTTCGCCCCGGCGCCTAGCGCAAGGTTCACCCGGTCGGCCAGGGCGATGATCGACTGTGAGGTGAAGATGCCCAGCGGGCGCTTCTCGTAGAAGGCCCCGTGCAGGCTCGGGTTTGGGTCGTCGGCCAGGGTCAGCACGGCCTTGTCCACCAGGGCCAGGCTCACCTCTGCCGGCACGCCCTTGCCGCTGTAGTCCTTGGTCGTCACCGTGTAGGTGATGCTGTCGCGCGGGCCGGCCTGCTGCTTGTCGGGGCTCACGCTGACGGTGAGATCCTGCTGCTCGGTCGAGACCGCCAGGTTCACCAGGCCCACCCGCACGTCGGGCGCGGCCGGGGCGTCGGCGCTATTGCCGCTGCCGGCCGGGGTGATCAGCACCACCGACACGTACACATTGGGCGCGTAGTCGGCGCTGATCGGCACCTCCAGCAGCTCGCTGGTGCCGACGATGCTCATGATGCGGTGCGAGATCACCTCGCCGCGCTCGATGGTGATCAGGGCGGTGCTGCCCTTGTAGGGGGCTGTCACCAGGATCTTGGCCGTGTCGCCGGGCTTGTAGCCGGTGCGGTCGGCGATCAGGTCGATCCGGTTCGAGTCGTTCACGCCCCAGAAGGCGTCGCCGCCGGCGGCCCAGGTGAAGGCGCTCGACGTGACCGTCCGCCCGCCGTCGTCCCTGCCGGTCGCGGCGATGCGGTAGGAGCCCGCCTGCCGCGGCGTGAAACTGACGCTGGCCCGGCCCTTGTCGTCCGTCTTGGCTGGAATGGTCTGCTGGAGCGTATCAGTGTAGGCGGAGGTGAAGTAGAAGCGCCCGTCCGGCCCCTGCTCGCGCACGCTGTACCACTCGCGCTGGTAGATGCCCACATCCACGCTGCGCCCGGCCACCGGCTGGCCCTGCGGGTCGAGCGTGATCACATCCACCGTCTGCGGCTTGCCGATCTGGGCCACGTAGCCGTCGGGGCGCAGGCCGATGTAGAAGGCCCCGGCGTGCAGGCGCAGGTTGCCCTGGCCGGCGATCACCTGGCCGTCAACGTCCGTCACCTCTACGTCCAGGGTCAGGGCGCGGCTGTGCGTATCGCTGGCGGTGCCCGCCGGCAGGCTCAGCGGGAAGCTGCCCTGCGCGTCGGTGGTGGCGCTGCCCTCGGCCACCTGCTCGCCGCCGGTCGCCTGCTGGCCGTCGAACCAGCGGTACGAGGCGTAGGCGTCGTCCAGGTTCTCGAACTGAAAACCCGGCGCGCTGTCGGAGCTGAAGTAGTAGGGGTCGGCCAGCAGCCGCCAGTGCAGCGGCGCGTTGG
>JBAXES010000194.1:0-7125 GCA_037140315.1 Chloroflexales bacterium | reverse complement strand
CATCAGCGTGGGGTCGGCCCTGGCCCTCGGCCCCGACGATGTGGCCGCGCCGCTGCACCGCGACCTGGGCTGCTACCTGGCCCGCGGGATCACGCCGCAGCGCATCCTGGCCCAGTTTATGGGCCGGGCCACCGGGGTCAGCGCCGGACGCGACGCGAATATGCACGGGCTCGGCGACCTGCGCTTCGGCATTGTCGGCTTCATCAGCCACCTGCCGGCCTCGCTGCCGGTGATGGTGGGCATGGCCCAGGCCTTCGCCCTCAGGGGCGAGCACCGTGTGGCCATGGCCTTCTACGGCGACGGCGGCTCATCGCAGGGGCTGGCCCACGAGTCGCTCAACTGGGCCTCGGTCTTCCGGCTGCCGGTCGTCTTCATCTGCGAGAACAACCAGTACGCCTACTCGACCCCGCTCGCCCGCCAGATGAACATCGCCGACATCGCCGAGCGGGCCGCCGGCTACGGCATGCCCGGCGTGGTGGTGGACGGCAACGACGTCTCGGCTGTGTACCGCGCCGCCCACGAGGCCGTCAAGTACGCCCGCGCCGGCGGCGGCCCGACCCTGATCGAGTGCAAGACCATGCGCATGCGCGGCCACGCCATCCACGACAATATGGCCTACGTGCCCAAGGAGCTGCTCGCCGAGTGGGCGCACCGCGACCCGATCGCGCTCCTGGAGGAGCACATGCGCGGCCTCGGGCTGCTCGACGACGCTGGCCTGTCCACCCTGCTCGCCCGCATCGAGGCCGAGATCGACGCGGCCCAGGCCTTCGCCGAGGAGTCGCCCTACCCCGACCCGGCGACCCTGCGTGATGGCGTGTATGCGTAGGGGAGAGTTGGAGAGAGGGCAAGCCCTCTCTCCAACTCTCCGCCTGGAGGGATAGCTATGACCTGGGATCAGGGTTTACATAAAGAAGTATCGACCATCGCCGGCGAGGTGCCCGCAGCGCGCGAGCTGACCTACCTGGAGGCCATCCGCGACGGGCTGCGCCACGAGCTGCTGCGCGACGAGCGGGTGCTGCTGCTGGGCGAGGACATCGGGGCCTTCGGCGGGGCCTTCAAGGTGACCCAGGGCCTCTTCGAGGAGTTCGGCGAGCGGCGGGTGATCGACACGCCCATGGCCGAGCTGTGCATGGTCAGCGTGGCCACCGGGCTGGCCTTCCAGGGCTTCCTGCCGGTGGTCGAGATGCAGTTCGCCGACTTTATCTCCAGCGGCTTCGACTCGATCGTGCAGTTCGCGGCCACCACCCACTACCGCTGGGGCCAGGCGGTGCCGATCGTCATCCGCGCGCCCGGCGGCGGCGGGCTGCGCGCCGGCCCCTTCCACTCGCAGAGCAACGAGGCCTGGTTCGCCCACGTGCCCGGCCTGAAGGTGGTGGCCCCGGCCACGCCGGCCGACGCCCGCGGCCTGCTGATCGCCGCCATCCGCGACCCCAACCCGGTGATCTTCTACGAGACCAAGGCGCTCTACCGCTCGCTGAGGGGGCCCGTGCCCGAGGGCGAGGCGGGGATCGTGCCGATCGGCGCGGCCGCCCTGCGCCGCCAGGGCGAGGAGCTGACGATCATCACCTACGCGGCCATGGTGCCCGAGGCCATGCAGGCCGCCGCGCAGCTGGAGTCCGAGGGCCGCAGCGTCGAGGTGCTCGACCTGCGCTCGATCAGGCCGCTCGACGAGGCTGCCATCCTGGCCAGCGCGCGTAAGACCGGCAAGGTGCTGATCGCCCACGAGGCCAACCGCACCGGCGGCGTCGGCGGCGAGGTGGCCGCCCTGATCGCCGAGCGCGCCTTCGCGCACCTCGACGGCCCGATCACCCGCGTGGCCGCCCCCGACACCCCCGTGCCCTACAGCCCAACCCTGGAGGACGCCTACCGGCCCAGCGCGGCCACGATCCTCGCCGCCGCCCGCGAGCTGCTGGCGTACTGACGGGCGGGGATGTGGGAGAGCTTCGCTGCACAGCGCCTCATGGCGCAGACCAGTATGATATGATAGATTCGGAAAAAGGTACGACTCATCATCACGGATACGGGTTATGACAGATACCCTGACGGTATCGCACGCAACCCTGGCGGCCTACGCGGCGGCCCGCGCGGGCGCGGCGACCTATGACGCCGGGGCCTGCGGGCGGATCTGGATGCGCGACCGGGACGCCGCCGCGCTGCTGCACCGCCTCTCGACCAACCAGATCGAGAAGCTCGCGCCGGGCCAGGGCGCGCGCACGGTGCTGGCGACGCCGATCGGTCGGATCATCGACCTGCTCATCGTCCACCGCGCCGACGACGGCCTGCTGCTCGTCACGAGCCCCGGCAACGGGCCGACGATCTTCCGCCACCTGCGCAGGAACATCTTCTTCAACGATAAGGTGCGCCTGGAGGACGCGAGCGAGTCCCTGGGGCAGCTGATGGTCTACGGGCCGCGGGCGACCGATCTGCTGGCGCGGCTGGGCCTGCCAGCAGATGGCCTGGCACCCTACGGCGTGGCGGCCGCGCAGTGGCGGGCGTGGCCGACCTACGTGGCCGGCTGCGCGCCGCTGGGCGGGGGCGGCGCGGCGGTCTACGCGCCGGCCGCGGCCCTGGCCGCGCTCTCGGCGGCCCTGGCCGACGCCGGCGCGGCGACGCTCGACCAGGACACCTTCGACGTGCTGCGGGTGGAGGCCGGGCACGGCGCCCTCGGCCGCGAGATCTCCGAGCAGTACATCCCCCTGGAGACGGGCCTGTGGGACGCGATCAGCTTCAACAAGGGCTGCTACGTGGGCCAGGAGATCATCGCGCGGATGGAGAGCCGCGGGCGGCTGGCCAAGCAGCTGTGCGGCCTGCGCCTGCCCGAGGGCCTGCCCGACGGGCTGGCCCTGCCGGCGAAGCTGGACGCCGCAGGCAAGGAGGCCGGCGACCTGACCAGCGTCGTCGAGTCGCCGCGCCACGGGCTGATCGGGCTAGCCTACGTGCGCAGCGCCCACGCCGAGCCCGGCGCGAGGCTCGCGGTCGGGGGCGCGGACGCCGAGGTGGCGGCGCTGCCGTTTGGGTGACGCGGGCATAGAGAGCTGGAGTGAACATTCCCCAGCGCAGATAGCCAGCAGTAGGATGATACTCAGACCGACACGCCGCTCCCACATCGTGGCCGAGCTCCAGCGCCAGCGCGATATGCTCCGCCGCCAGCGCGAGCAGGATCAGCGCGTGCTCGCCGCCCTCTACAACATCAGCCTCGCCTGCCGCGACCGCCCCAGCCTGCGCGCTATCCTGGAGATGATCCACCGCGAGATGGCCGGTGCCTTCAGCTTCGACGCGATCTATATCGCGCTCTGCGACGAGACCCCCGAGACCTTCAGCGCCGCGCTGCTGGTGGACGAGGGCTCGGTCGAGTATATCGAGGGCCTGGAGTACGGATTCCTCACCGGTGCGATCGTGCGTGGCCGCGCGCCCCTGCTCTACCGCGACCTGGTGGCTGAGCGCGACCCCGCCGCCCCCAGGGTGATGTTCGGCAACACCCAGCGGCGCTCGCGCTCCTGGCTCGGCGTGCCCCTTATGATCGGCGCCGATGCGGTCGGCGTGATCTCCATCCAGAGCTACCAGGTCGGCATCTACACGCCAGCCACCCAGGATCTGCTCCAGCGCGTAGCCAACGTGGTTGCCGTGGCCGTGGACAACGTGCGCCTGATCGCGATCCAGGGGCGGCTGAGCCAGGCCCTGGCCGCCCAGGTGGCCGCCCGCACCGAGGAGATCGCCGCCCTCAGCAGCATCGCCTCGGCGGTGGTCGCCCACCAGCCCCTGCCCGCCATCCTCGACCAGGCCCTGGGCGTGGCGCTCGGCCTCTTTCGCCTCGACGCCGGCAACGTGCGCCTGCTCGACGAGCCGTGCCAGCACCTGGTGCTCCACGCCCACCGCGGATTTGACCCGCAGTACGCGGCGGTGACCAGCAACTCGCCGCTGGAGACCAGCCCGCTGCGCCGGGTGGTGCGCGAGGGCCGCCCGCAGGTGGTCGAGCGCGGCTGGCATATACGCTTCGACCCGGGCCGCTTCCCGGCGCACATCTTCCCCGCCTTCGACTGCGCCATGAGCATGCCCCTGAGCATCGGCACCTGTGTCATCGGCACCCTCAGCCTGTTCGGCCTGAGCCCGCGCTCGTTCAGCGCGCACGAGGTGCGCCTGGCCCAGTCGGTCGCCAACCAGATCGCCATCGTGGTGGAGAACACGCGCCTGCTGGAGGCGCGCGATCGCCAGATCAGCGAGCTGCGCGCCATGAGCAGCGTCAGCCGGGCCGCATCCACCGCCCAGGATCTGCGCGCCCTGCTGCGCCACGTCCACGACGCCCTGAAGGACTTCATCCCGCTGGACGCCTTCTCGATGCTGATCTACGACCCCGACCGCGAGGTGGTGAGCGACGCGGTCTCGATCGACGAGGGGTGCGCCTACGACTACTGGGGCGGCCAGCCGCCGCCGCCGCGCTCGCTCAGCGCGTGGATCATCCGCAGCGGGATGCCGCTGCGCTTTACGAACCTGCCCGAGCAGATCTCCAGCCTGGAGGGCCTCGAGCGCTGTGCCGTCGGCTCGGCGCGCCAGTCGCTCTCCTGGCTCGGCGTGCCCATGGTGGATCGCGACGGCCGCGTGATCGGGGTGATCTCGGTGCAGGGCTACACCACCGGCCTGTTCGGCCCGCGCGACGAGAGCCTGCTGAACAATGTGGCCGCCCAGGTGGCCCTGCACGTGCAGAACGTGCGCCTGCTTGAGACGACCCAGGCCCACGCCGCCGCCGCCGAGCGCCAGGCCACGCGCATGGAGCTGGTGCACCGCATCGCCTCGGTGCTCAGCGCCCGCCTCGACCAGCAGGAGATCCTCGATATCGCCTCGCGCGAGCTGGTGCAGCTCTTCTGGGCCGACCACACCGGCACCGTGCTGTTTCTCGATGAGCACACCGGCGTGCTGGCCGCCGAGTACCCGCCCACCGACTCGCTCGGCCTGCCGGTGAGCCTGCGCGACAACCTGCTGATCGCCGAGCTGCGCCTCGCCCGCCGGCCGCTGCTGATCAGCGATGTCGCCAACGACCCGCGCGCCGCCGCCTCGCGGGAGATCTTTGTCGCTATGGGCATCAGCTCCCTGGTGGTGGTGCCCCTGATCAGCCGCGACCGCATCTTCGGCTCGATCTCGCTGGACAGCTACCACGAGCGGCTGGTCTTCAGCGACGAGGAGCTCGACCTGATGATGTCCGTGGCCACCTCGATCGCCGCCGCCGTCGAGAACGCCCAGCTCTTCGCCGCCGAGCAGGAGCAGCGCCGCACCGCCGACACCCTGCGCGAGATGGCCCGCGTGCTCAGCTCCTCGTTCAACCCCGACGAGGTGCTGCGCCTGATCCTCGGCGAGCTGCACAAGGTGATCGCCTATGACACCGCCTCGATCATGCTGCTCGACGGCGACCAGCTGCGCATGGTGGCCTCGCGCGGGCGGCCCGGCGGCGACGATGTGCGCGGCGTCAGCCTGCCCCTAGAGGGCACCGCCGCCGGCGATGTGGTGCGCCGCCGCGAGCCGCTGCTCTGGGTGGCCGGCCACAGCGAGGGCGCCTGGCTGCACATCCCCACCGCGGCGAACATCCGCGCCTGGATCGGCGCGCCCCTGATCGCCCGCGGCAATATGCTCGGCGTGCTGAACATCGACATCCGCAGCGCCGGCGGCGTCAGCTTCAGCGAGCGCGATATCGAGGTGGCCCGCACCTTCGCCAACCACGCCGCCGTCGCCCTGGAGAACGCCCAGCTCTACCAGGAGTCGGTCGCCCGCGTCGAGCAGGAGCTGGAGATCGCCCGCCGCATCCAGTCCAACCTCTTCCCGCGCCGGCTGCCCCGCGTCGGCGGCGTCAGCATCGCCGCCCGCTGCCTGCCCGCCCGCGAGACCGGGGGCGACTTCTACGATGTGGTCGACCTCGGGTCCCGCGTCGGCGTGATCGTCGGCGATGTCTCGGGCAAGAGCCTGCCCGCCGCCATGCTCATGGCCGTGGCCCGCTCCACCAGCCGCTCCGAGGCCCGCAACCACGAGACGCCCTGGGTCGTGCTCACCGAGACGAACCGCTGGCTGGTGGACGATGTGCCCAAAACCACCTTTGTGGCGATGTGCTACGCTGTGGTGGATCCCCAGCTGCGCCGGATGACCCTGGCCAGCGGCGGGCAGCTCAGCCCGCTGCTGCGCCGCGCCGACGGCAGCACCAGCTTTGTGACCGCGCCCTCGGCCCTGCCCCTGGGCATGCTGATCGACGTCGAGTACAGCCAGGTGGAGATCGACCTAGCCCCCGGCGACACGATCCTCTTCTATACCGACGGCATTGTCGAGGCCCACGACCAGTGCCGCAACCTGTTCGGCTTCGAGCGCCTGGAGGCCCTGCTCGTGCGCTGGGGCCATCTGCCGCCCGACGATCTGATCGCGCTCATCCTGATCGAGGTCGCGCGGTTCGCCGAGGGCACCCCCACCCACGATGACATGACCCTGCTGGCGGTGCGGGTCAGCTGACCGGCGCCGGGCGCGCA
The DNA here is from genome assembly GCA_037140315.1 of Chloroflexales bacterium. Taxonomy (GTDB): domain Bacteria; phylum Chloroflexota; class Chloroflexia; order Chloroflexales; family Chloroflexaceae; genus Oscillochloris. Next base: position 625 of record JBAXES010000194.1, on the reverse strand, counting down.
GCGACGAGCAGCGCCCATACGATCATCCGTCGTTTGCTAGGAAGCGCTTCTCGCGTTATCCTATAGGCCTACGCTTTGAGATAAGGCAAGGGTTACCCATGCAGTACGAGCAGCGCAATCAGCAGGTACGGACTGACACCACGCGCCACCTTGGCGCGGAAGAGGCAGACGACGCAACACGAGGGTTTGTCAGCTATCTAGAGGGGGCAGGGAAACGCTCGACCAGTTACGCCAAGTCAACGTCGCGGCTCCGTGAGCTACACGCGCAGATTGACCTGGTGAGCCGCGAGACCCACGACCGGCCCACCGGCGTGCTTAGCGGCGGCGATGTCGATATTGCCTACCACTACCTCAGCATGGGGATGGGCGTCATCGCCCTGCTCTACTCGGCGCTTGGCACGGTCTTCGCGCTCAGCGGGGGCGGGGCGGCCTTCGTCGCCACATTCCATGAGCGCTGGACCGCCAGCCCCACGGCGGCCCTGATGGATACGCTCCTGCAGCCGCAGACGATCGCGGGGCTGGTGCTTCAGGCGGTCGCCTTCATTATTATGGTCGGCACGCGCCGAAACCAGCAGAGCTGGCAGCACCGGGCCGCGCTCATCGGCAGCGTGGCGCTGACCTACGC
>JBAXES010000193.1:0-7133 GCA_037140315.1 Chloroflexales bacterium | reverse complement strand
GCGCGCTCTTTAAGTATGACCCGTTCGACTTCTGGGTCGGGCCGTTCTACGTGGGGTTCTGGGGGTTCATCTCCGTCCTTGGGATCATCTTCGGCGTCTACTTCTACGTCAACACGGTGATCCTGAACGGGCCGTACTCCATCCCGCAGAACTTCTTCGCGGGCCGGATCGACCCGCCGCCGGCGAGCGTGGGCCTGGCGCTGGTGACCCCAGGGCAGCCGGGGTTTGTCTGGCAGATGACCGTCTTCTTCGCCACCACGGCCTTCATCGGCTGGATGATGCGGCAGGTCGACATCAGCATGAAGCTGAACATGGGCTACCACGTCGCGGTAGCCTACGGCGTGGTCGTCTCGGCGTGGATCACGCTACAGATCATCCGCCCGATCGCGATGGGCCAGTGGCACGAGGGCTTCGTGCTGGGCGTGCTGCCACACCTGGACTGGATCTCCAACTTCGGCTACCGCTACAAGAACTTCTTCTACAACCCCTTCCACGCGATCGGCATCACCGGCCTGTTCAGCTCGACCTTCCTGCTGTCCGCGCACGGCTCGATCATCCTGAGCGCGGCGCAGTACCGCGGCTCCGGGGGCGGCGATATTGAGGACACCTTCTTCCGCGATGTCCAGTACTACTCGGTCGGCGAGACGGGCATCCACCGGCTGGGCTTCATCGCGGCCTGTGGCGGCGTGCTCTCGGCCAACATGTGCATCCTGCTCTCGGGCTGGGTGGTGCAGGACTGGGTGAGCTTCTGGAACTTCTGGAATAACCTGCCTTTCTGGAGCGGCGTGTAGCGAAAGAGGTTAGCGACTATGGCAACGATGACACCGCCCTCCGGCGATCTGAAGCTGGGGCCGGATCGCGACGGCAGAATCGGCAAGCCGCTCTTTCTGCCGGTGCTTGAGAATCTCGGCTTCGACAGCCAGTTTGGCCCCTACTACCTAGGGTTCTGGAACCTGGCGGCCTTCTTCTTCGGGCTCATGTTCACCTTCGTCTGGCTGACGGTGATGCTCTCGCAGGTGGGCTGGAACCCGATCGCCTTCGCGAAGTACTTCGTGGTGCTGCAGATCGACCCGCCGTCGGCCCTGCACGGGCTGGGCTTCGCGCCGCTGGAAGAGGGCGGCTGGTGGCTGATCTGCACCCTCTTCCTGACGCTGGCGATCCTGTGCTGGTTCATGCACATCTACACCCGGGCGCGGGCCCTGGGCCTGCGGCCCTACCTGGCCTACGGCTTCAGCGGCGCGGTGATCCTGTACCTGGTGATCTATATCATCCGCCCGATGTGGATGGCCGACTGGTCGGAGGCCCCCTCGCACGGGATCAAGGCCCTGCTCGACTGGACGAACAACGTGAGCATCCGCTACGGGAACTTCTACTACAACCCGTTCCACATGCTCTCGATCTTCTTCCTGCTCGGCTCGACCGTACTGCTGGCGATGCACGCCGGCACGATCTGGGCGCTTGAGAAGTACGCCGCCCACGAGGAGTGGGCCGAGATGCAGGCCCCGGGCACCGGCACCGAGCGGGCCCAGCTGCTCTGGCGCTGGTGCATCGGCTTCAACGCCAACGCCTACTCGATCCACCTGTGGGCCTTCTGGTTCGCCTGGCTCTGCGGCATCACCGGGGCGGTCGGCATCTTCCTGAGCCAGCCGGCCTTTGTGGCCAACTGGTTCCAGTGGGGCATTGAGGCGGGAATCAACTTCCCGCAGCTCCCGCCCAGCCCCTGATCCGTCACGGCTCCCGGCCCATGACCGCGTGAAGAGCGGCGGCGACCTCCTGAAGGTCGTCGCCGCTCTCTGCGCTGTCGAGCACCCACACCTCAGGGCCGACCAGCAGCTCCAGGACGACGATCGGGCGCACGCGGCGCAGCAGGGCGCCGACGAGGAGCGGCCTGCGGCGCAGCCGGATCGCGCCGATCTGCGCGAAGGCGAGGCTCTGGCGGCGCGCCTTGCCCACCCGGCTGGACTGAGTGAAGGTCAGGTCCTCCTCGGCGGCGTCGGCGCTGATCTGGTTGCTGGTGGTGAGCACGGCGTAGCCGCCAATGGCCCGCCGCGCGCCCAGGCTGCCCAGCAGGCCGGCGATCACTGCGGAGATAGCCGCCACGCCGAATCCGCCGCCCTGGCCGCTCGCGATCACCCCGCTGCCGATGACCGCCGCCGCGGCCAGGATGAGCCCGGCGCCCAGGGCGGCGATGCGGTAGCCCGCCGCGCGGTTCGCCTCAGGCCGCGACTCTAGGCGCAGCCGCCCCGCGCCCCGCTCAGCAATCTGGTAGTAGGGCGTCAGCCCCAGCCGTCGTCCCACCCGCTGGCGCGGCCAGCGGCCCCCTGCGCTCTCGCTCATTGTGATGCCCCACTCGGTATTGTGCGTATCTCGCAGACATATCATGGCCGGATTTGCATTATTTCACAAGCTATGCTATACTCTCCGAAGTCGCGCGGGAGTGGCTCAGTTGGTAGAGCGGCACCTTGCCAAGGTGCAGGTCGCGGGTTCGAATCCCGTCTCCCGCTCCAGTGAGAAAGGGCTCTGTGGAATTCCACAGGGCCCTTTTCAGTAACCCAAAACAGTATAGCCCTTGCAAAGATACTACTGGCAAACGCCGACCAACCGTGTCCTGTCATTCCGAGCGCAGCGAGGAATCTTCCCTCCTCCGCGTTGGGAAGACCCCTCGCTGCGCTCCTCAGAAACATCCCGCGCACCGGTCATGCTGAGCGCAGCGAAGCGTCTTCCAACCACTCAATGGGAAGACCCCTCGCTGCGCTCGGGGTGACGTTTGCAAGCAGTATCAAAGGCTCTGTCTGATCGGCAGGGACACAACAGCAGGCCGGGCGGTCTTCCCGGCCAAGCCGCACAGTGGGAGTCAGAGCCATGAGCGAGATCACGCGACCAGGTGCTCACGCTGGCCCGTCAGCTGCCCCCTGAGCAGCGGGCGCTGCTGATCACCCGGCTCTCCAGCGAGCAGCCCCAGCAGACACCATTGGCCGCCAAACTGGCAGCCGCCCGTAGCCAGATTGTGGCCAGTGGCGCAACCTTGCTCGACTGGGCAGGCATTGAAGCAGAGGTTGCCGAGCGGCGGGGGGAGCGGTGACGCGCAGCTTCATCGATGCGGGCGTGCTGATTGCGGCCGCCAGAGGCACCCATGCCGTGTCCGCAGCCGCAATGCAGATCCTCAGCGACCCCAACCGCACCTTCCTCTCCAGCTTCTTTGTGCGTCTGGAGGTGCAGCACGGCTCACTGGTACTCGACAACAGCGGCGATGGCTGCGGCGATCTCTTCCATCGTTTCGGCGGGGACGCGGCCAAGCCGGCGGACGAAGCGCTGGTAGTCCATATCTCCGCGCCGACCGTCGGGTTGAAGTTGACCAGCCAGATCTCGCCACGGCGCGGGGCTACGATGTCACTGCTCAATGATGTCGCCCCCTTGCCAGAGCTCGCGGTCAGGGGCGTCCTCGTGCACGTCCTCGTCGGCCATAGCGGCAGCCTGCTCCGCCATCAGCCGGCGGCGCTCCTCCAGCGGCAGCTGTATAAAGGCCCGCCGGTTGAGTACTGGCGGCGCGGGCCTCGCCGCTATGGCCACGCCGAGCATGCGCTGGGCATCATCAGCAGTAATCAGCTCCTCCAAGGCCGCGCGCAGCACGGTGCGGCGGAGCCAGGTGGGCACCTCCGGAGAAAGCTCCTCCGGCTCGCGGCGCTTCCAGCCCATCTGGTTGATGTCGATGCACCAGCTGCGGTAGTACGACTCGGTGATAATGCCGAGGGTGCGCAGTCGGTAGAGCAGGGACTGGGAGCTCATCCCAAAGTGCCGCTTCAGCAAGAGCAACTCCTCGGGCTGAAGGAAGGCGCGGCGTATGCCGATGTGGTCAAATACTGCCTGCGCGGGTGCCAGGAGCACCGCGCCAAAGTCGTGGCCCAGCACGTTGCTCGGGTACTGGGCGTGGTTGCCCGGCGAATCTATATCTATGACAAGGTTTCAGCGTACGTTACAGTTCAGGCAATTGCACTGCATCAGGATGCGGTATTTCTGTTCCCTGTTCCCTGTTCCCTTGTCTATGCCGTAGACACAGGAAGGGGCGCGGCAATGCCGCGCCCCTTCCTGTGTCCGCCCTGCCCGCTTAGGCGGCGTGCTTGGCGGTCTTGCCCTCCTCGGTGCCCTCGGCGGCGGCCTCGATCTTGGCCACCGCGTCGCGGGGGGTGGCGGTGCGGAACAGGCTGCGGTAGGTGTCCCAGCGCGCCAGGATCTCGTTGGCGCGCGGGCTGCCGGTGAGCTCGGCGTGGCGGCGGATGAGCTGCTGGGCGCGGGCCTCGTCGCGGGCGCTCAGGGGCCGCAGCTCGATCAGCTGCGGGTTATAGCGCTGCTCCAGCGAGCCGGCCTCGTCGAGGATGTAGGCCACGCCGCCGGTCATGCCGGCGCCGAAGTTGCGCCCGGTGGCCCCCAGGATCACCACCGTGCCGCCGGTCATATACTCGCAGCCGTGGTCGCCGATGCCCTCGACCACGGCGGTGGCGCCGGAGTTGCGCACCGCGAAGCGCTCGCCGACCTGCCCGGCGGCGTAGAGCTCGCCGCCGGTGGCCCCGTAGAGCAGCGTGTTGCCGGCGATCACATTCTCGTGCCAGGCGAAGCGGGCGCTCTGGCCGGGGGCGATGGTGATCAGGCCGCCGGCCATGCCCTTGCCGACATAGTCGTTGGCCTCGCCGATCAGGCTGAGCTCGACGCCGGGGGCGTTGAAGACGCCGAAGCTCTGGCCGGCGCTGCCCTGGAACTGGATCTTGATCGTGCCGGCGGGCAGGCCCTTGTCGCCGTAGATCTGGCCGATGGAGCCGCTGAGCCGCGCGCCCACCGAGCGGTCGCCGTTGCGGATGCGGTAGCTGAGCTGCACCGGGCCGCGGGCCGAGAGGGCGGCCTTGGTGTCGTGGATCATGCGCTCGTGCATACTGTTCTCTTCGGCGCGCAGCTGGTTGGGCCGGCCGCCATGGCGGATGGCGTTGCCGACGATCATGCGCGCCGCGCCCAGCACCGGGGTGAGGTCGAGCAGGTCGGCGCCGACGAAGCCGGTCTGCTTCTGGCGCAGCAGGTCGGCCCGGCCGACCGCCTCATCGATGGAGCGCAGGCCGAGGGAGGCCAGGGTCTCGCGCACCTCCTGGGCCAGGTAGCGGAAGAACGACATGACCATCTCGGGCTTGCCAGGGAACTTGGCGCGCAGGTCGCCGCGCTGGGTGGCGATGCCCACCGGGCAGGTGTTGTTGTGGCAGGCGCGGGCCATAATACAGCCCTCGGCCACCAGGGCCGCCGTGCCGAAGGAGAACTCGTCGGCGCCGAGCATGGCGGCCACGAGCACATCGCGGCCCGTCTTCAGGCCGCCGTCGGCGCGCAGGCGCACGCGGGCGCGCAGGCCGTTGAGCACCAGGGTCTGCTGGGTCTCGGCGAGGCCCAGCTCCCAGGGGATGCCGACGTTCTTGATGCTGCTGAGCGGCGCGGCGCCGGTGCCGCCGTTATAGCCGCTGATCAGGATCACATCGGCGTAGCCCTTGGCCACGCCGGCGGCGATCGTGCCGACGCCGGAGGTGGCCACCAGCTTCACCGAGACGCGGGCCGAGGGGTTGACCTGCTTGAGGTCGTAGATCAGCTGGGCCAGGTCCTCGATGCTGTAGATGTCGTGGTGGGGCGGCGGCGAGATCAGGGCCACGCCGGGCACGGTGTGGCGGATGCGGGCGATCTCCTCGTTCACCTTGTGGCCGGGGAGCTGGCCGCCCTCGCCGGGCTTGGCGCCCTGGGCCATCTTGATCTGCAGCTCGGCGGCGCTCGCCAGGTAGGCCGGGGTCACGCCGAAGCGGCCGGAGGCCACCTGCTTGATCCGGCTGTTGCGCTCATCCTTCAGGCGGTCGGCGTCCTCGCCGCCCTCGCCGCTGTTCGACATGCCGCCCAGGCGGTTCATGGCGATCGCCAGGGTCTCGTGGGACTCGGAGCTGGTGGAGCCGTGGCTCATGGCGGCGGTGGAGAAGCGGGCGACGATCGCCTCGATCGGCTCGACCTGATCGAGGGGGATGGGCGCGCCGGCGGGGATAAGATCCAGCAGGTCGCGCGGCTCGGAGGGCGTGCGCCCGTTCACCAGGTTGGCGTAGTCGCGGTAGGCGCGGTAGCCCTCGGCCGAGGGCGTGGCGCTGCTGCTGTCGCCGTTGAGGGCGTGCGGCCCGTGGGCGGCCTTGTGCAGGGCGTTGACCACGGGCGGGCTGAAGGTGTGGTTCTCGCCGTCGCGCTTGAACTTGTAGAAGCCGGGGTGCGGCAGGTCGATCTCCTGCTCCTCGGCGGGGAAGGCGCGGGCGTGGCGGGCCAGCACGTCGGCCTCCAGCTTGGCGAAGGAGATCCCGCCGATGCGGGTGGGCGTGCCGACGAAGCACTGGTCCACCAGCGCCTGGTCGAGGCCGACCGCCTCGAAGATCTGGGCGCCGCAGTAGCTGTCGAGCGAGGCGATGCCCATCTTCGACATCGTCTTGAGCAGGCCCTTCTCGAGGGCGTGGATAAAGTGCTGCTCGGCCTCATCGACCAGCGTGAGCGTGCGCGGGTCGCGCGGGTCGCCGGGGGCGGCGCTCGCGCGCTGGCGCTCCTTGAGGGCGTCGCGGTCGAGGGCGATCTGGCGCGAGCTGGCCAGGGCCAGGTAGGGGTTGATCGCCTCGGCGCCATAGCCCACGAGGCAGGCCAGGTGGTGCACCTCGCGCAGCTCGCCGGTCTCGACCAGCAGGCTGTGCCGCGAGCGCAGGCCGGTGCGGATCAGGTGGTGGTGTACGGCGGCCACGGCGAGCAGGGATGGGATGGGCGCGTGGCCGGCGTCCACGCCCTTGTCGCTGACGATCAGGATCGCCGCGCCGCCGCGCACGGCGGCCTCAGCGTCCGCGCCGAGGCGGGCGACGGCGGACAGGTCGCGCGCCGTCTCGCCCGTCACGGTCTCGAGATCCTTGCGGTTCGGCGTCACGACGGTGGCGCCGCGGTAGCGCGAGTAGTCCCGGCCCTTCGGATCGACGAGCGCCGGGATCCCCTTCGCCACCGGTCCCCGGCCGGATCTGCGGCGGATGAACGACAGCGACTACGCCCGCGAACAACTGGGCGGCCTCAAACCCATCCACCGTCCCGGCCTGATGCACATC
>JBAXES010000192.1:0-7158 GCA_037140315.1 Chloroflexales bacterium | reverse complement strand
GGGTGCGCACCAGCAACCACGAGAAGATTGTCGTCGGTGCCATCGCCGTATCGCTCCTGGCGATCGGGGCGAACGTCCTGCTGCGCCGGGCCGAGCTATGGGCGCAGCAGGGCCGAGGCTAAGCCCTACGCCTTCCGCCGCCCCCAGCCATTCCAGGAGATCACTTAGAAGCACAAGAAACACCGATAGGTGCGCTTGATACGTTGATTGCGGGCGCTTTCACGACCACGCGCTCTACGCGCGCATCAGCGCGACGCCAGCCTGAGCGCACAAGGCGCTCGCCCTAGTGTTATACTGCTATTGTGGAACGACGCAAAGAGAAAGCCCCTCCAGGCGCGCGTGATCATCGTGATCGAGCCGGAGAAGATCACGCGCATGGGCTAGACCCCAATCTCAAAGTGGGTTGGGGAGGATTCGACGCACGAGGAGCAGTGATGAGCGACTTTAACCAAACGATCATTGCGGAGTTTCGCGCCAATAGCGGCAAGGTCGGCGGCCCATTCGCGGGCAGCACCATCCTGCTGCTCACGACGACGGGCGCCAAAAGCGGCCAGCCGCGCATCAGCCCGCTGGTCTACACCGCCGATGGCGACACGCTGGTGGTTATCGCATCGAAAGGCGGCGCGCCCACCAACCCCGACTGGTTCTACAATCTGGTCGCCAACCCGGTCGTGACCGTCGAGCGCGGCACCGAGCAGTTTCAGGCGCGTGCGACCGTCCCTGAGGGGGCCGAGCGGGATCGCCTGTTCCACCAAGCGGCGACACAGATGCCAGGGTTCGCCGAGTATCAGCGCAACACCACCCGCACGATCCCGGTGGTCGTGCTGGAGCGGATTTCGTAAGGGCTCATACATACATACCTTCACCCAGGCCACGTACGCTCGTTACCACGGCTGTGACAGCCGCTCGACCATATCTCTGCGCGCCAGCACCCGCGGGCAGAGCTCGACCTACGGCGAGCTACGGGCTACCCGCGAGGTGGATATCCTCGCCGCGCTACCTGCCGCCAAGGCGGGCCTCGTTGCCGCACGGCTTGAGCCGGAGTTCGTCATCCAACTGAGCGACCTGCGCGATACCATCGCGCTGGCCCCGTCGCTTCAGGATGATCCCACGCATCGGGTCCTCGTGCAACCTCGTGCATCGCAGCAGCTTCTTCCGGGTCGATCTGTTCATTGCGTCAGGTCGCGCGGCGTACCCCCAGACCGTCGCGCTCAACCCGGATCGGCGCGCCTACTTTGTGAACCGACAAGGTTCGTGACAGCTTGACAGTTTGCGGCCGGGCAGCCCTCACCCCCAGCCCCGCTCCCTCAAGGGGAGAGGGGAGTATATCCCTTCCTGGTGAGGAATACCCCCCCTCTCCCGCTCAGGGAGAGGGGGCTGGGGGGTGAGGGCCGTGGGAGACTGTCAAGTAAAACCGGCCCTTCTGAAACCATGTCATAGTACGACAAGGGAACAGGGAACAGGGAACAGAAATACCGCATCCTGATGCAGTGCAATTGCCTGAACTGTAACGTACATGGCCCAGTTCACCGCCTTCTTGACGAAATTGCGCTCGTCGTGCGCCTCGCGTTCGGCGCGGGCGAGGTAGCGAAGGGAAAGCTGAGACCCAGAGGATACGTTCTATGCCACGCTCGGGATCGCCCTGCCGAACTTCGTGATCAGTGTGATCCTGATCCTGGTCTTCTCGCTGCTGCTGCGCCGCCCGCTACACCCGCGCCGGCATGCTCGACGAGCTGGCCAGCGACTATGTGCGCACCGCGTGGGCCAAGGGCCTGATGGATGTTCCTTATCCCGGCTTCCACTCCGCTTTGAGCAAGCCCGTGATAGATTCATCCTTGAGTGTGCCGTCGGCCAGGCAGCGGTACGCCTTGACACGGCCGGGCAACGCTGCTATCATATCGTCAGGTAACGATATGAACGAAGCAACCATCTCCCAAGAACTGATTGATTTTCTCAAATCCCTTGCGAGCGAATCGCGGATCAAGATCGTGTTGCTCTTTTTCGACGGCCAAGAGCGGACGGTTAATCAGATCGCGGAGGCGGTGGGGCTGGGCCAGCCCACGACCTCCGAGCACCTGGCCATACTCAAGCGCGCGGGTGTCCTGCGCTCCAGCAAGCACGGCAAAGAAGTCTACTACGGCCCCGACCAAACCCAGATCATCCAGTCGATGGACGCGCTGAGCCAGATGCTCCGCCGGTGTTGTCAGGAGTGATTCTTTTTTGGCAACATATCGTTATCTGACGATATTTTCCCCATGAACACAGGAGCGCCATCATGTCCATGTCTATCGCGAAACTGAGCAAGCCCGAGGTGGTTGGCGTCTATTCCCAGACGGCCTTCATCTATGATGTGTGGGGCCGGCTCACCGAGACGACCGCGCGCCAACGTAGCCTCACCCTCGCCCAGATCCGCGATGGCGAGGCGGTGCTGGAGGTCGCGGTTGGCACGGGGCTCACCTTCCAGGAGATCCTGCACGCCAACCCCCACGGTACCAATCTGGGGATCGACCTCACCCCGGCGATGCTGGCGCAGGCGAAGCGCAAAGCGGCCAAGCGAGAGATGGCCGCCTACACATTGTCCGTGGGCGATGCGTATCACCTGCCCGTATCCGATCATCAATGCGATATCGTGATCAACAATTACATGTTTGACCTACTCCCGGAAGCGGACTTCCCTGTCGTGCTCCGGGAGTTCCAGCGAGTCTTGAAGCCCGGTGGGCGCATCGTGTTGGTCAACATGACCAAGGCGGAGCATGTGCACCAACACGTCTGGGAAGCCATCTATCATCTGAACCCCACGTGGCTCGGTGGATGCCGCGGCGTCGTCATCGCTCCAGTGATGCAGGCGATGGGCTTTACGGATATCCACCGCGAAACCGTCAGCCAGCTTGGCTTCCCATCGGAGATCATTACGGCACGGGTCTGATATTCAGCGTGAGGCGCACACCGGGGTATCATGGGATCGCCCCGGTGTGCGGCCAGCCACGCACCACCTGGCCGGTTGGCGGCAGCTGGACGCCGCCAGAGATCAGGTTGTGGCTCTGGGCGCAGCTGCCGTGCAGGGCCAGGTAGAGCACGCGCTCCAGGGAGATGCCGGGCATCAAAATAACGCCGAGGAGCAGGCCAGTGACGAGACCGAGCAGCGTCGCCGACCAGCGCCGCTCGGCGGCGTCACCGTGGAGTACATCCACACACCTTCCCGCGTCTCTCCATCAGTCCTCCATAGTCCCCTGCTATGCTGAGGGCGTAGACACATTCACCCGGAGCAACTGGGACGACATTACAGGAGCACACCGCTATGAAACGCACTATCAGCCTCATCGTCGCCGGGATCGCCGGCGCCCTCATTGCCCTCCTCGCCCTGAACTTCGCCACCAACACCTTCGCCCAGGGGCCGGCCCCGGCCACCCCCGGTGCCGGCCAGATGCAGGGCCGCGGCCGCATGGGCGGCGGCCAGATGATGGGCGGTCGGGGCCAGATGGGCGGCCAGGCCGAGTCGCTGGTCGGTATGGCCGCCGCGCAGCTGAAGCTCACCCAGGCCCAGCTGGTCGCGCAGCTCGGCAGCGACGGCACCATCGCCGCCGCCCTCACCGCTGGCGGCGTGGACCCGGCCGCCTTTATCGACACCTTCGTCGCCTCACGCGCCACGCGGCTTGACGCGGCCGTGGCCGCCGGCACCATGACCCGCGCCGCCGCTGACGCCCAGCTGGCCACGGCCCGCTCGATGTCCACCGCCCGCATCTACCAGCCCTTCACTGTCCTCGGCCCCGGCGGCCAGGGCCCCAACGCCGGCCAGGGCGCTGGCAGCGGCACCGGCTTCGTGGACGCCAACGGCGACGGCATCTGCGACAATATGCCCGCCGACGGCCAGGGCGGGATGGGCGGCGGGCGCGGCCCGCGCCGGTAGTACTCAAACCTCAATACCTATGGCGGAAGGTGCCAGCGAAGCTGGCACCTTCCGCCATAGGTATACTGACGTTTTGGGGCCTATAGGGAGCAACGACCATGCCGCAGACCATTCTGGTGGTGGACGACGACCGCGAGATCGCGCGCCTGGTGCGGGCCTACCTGGAGCAGGCCGGCTTCCGCGCCGTCTGCGCCAACGATGGGGCCAGCGCCATGCGCGCCCTGCGGAGCGAGCGCCCCGACCTGCTCGTGCTCGACCTGATGCTGCCCGACCGCGACGGCCTCGACATCGCCCGCGCCCTGCGCGCCGACCCCGCCACCGCCGCCATCCCGATCATCATGCTCACCGCGCGGGTCGATGACACCGACCGTATCGTCGGCCTGGAGCTCGGCGCCGACGACTACATCACCAAGCCCTTCAACCCGCGCGAGGTGGTGGCCCGCGTCCGCGCCGTGCTGCGCCGCGCCTCTGGGTCGGCGACTCCCGCGCCGCGCCTCCAGCACGGCGACCTCGCCCTCGACCTCGACGCCCACCGCGTCGCCGTCGCCGGTGTGGAGGTCGAGCTGACCCCCACCGAGTTCGACCTGCTGGCCCTGCTGCTGCGCAACCCCGGCCACGCCTTCACCCGCAGCGAGCTGGTCGAGCAGGGCCTTGGCTACGCCCACGCCGGGCTCGACCGCACCGTCGATAGCCACATCAAGAACCTGCGCAAGAAGATCGAGCGCGACCCCGCCGCCCCGCCGCTGATCGAGACCGTCTACGGCGTCGGCTACCGCCTTAAGAATAGAGAGTAGAGAAGTAAGAATGTAGAATTCTTTACTTCTCTATTCTCTATTCTTAATTCTCTATTCTTATGAACCGTCTCTGGACCCAACTGACCCTCGGCTTCGCGCTCGTGACGCTCGTGACGACGCTCACCGTCGCCCTGTTGGCGAATGCGCGGGCCGACGCCACCTTCATGGGCTACCTGGCGCAGAGCCAGGTCGCCGAGAGCGGCGTGCTGGATCGCCTGGCCGCCCACTACGCGGCCGCTGGCACCTGGGCCGGGGCCGAGGCACTGCTCGTGTTGCCTCGCGGCCCCGGCATGGGCATGGGCTTGGGGCCAGGCGCGATGATGCGTAGCAGCCTGGCCCTCGCCGACGCCAATGGACAGGTGGTGGCCGACCCGGCGGGCATCATCGGCGGGGCAACCCTGAGCGCGGGCGAGCGGGCCAACACGCTGCCGATCCTCGTCGAAGGACGCGCGGTCGGGTATCTGTTCGCCCGCGCCAGCGGCGGCGCGGCGCTGCCGCTGGCGGCCCAGCGCTTTTTATCCACGCTGAACGACACGCTCTGGATGAGCGGGGCATTGGCCGGGGTCGTCGGGCTGGGCCTGGGCCTGCTGATCGCCCGTGGGCTGGCCGCCCCGCTGGCCCGGCTGGCCGTCGGGGCGCGCCAGATCGCCGCCGGCCGGCTCGACGAGCGTGTGCCGGTCGCCGGCCCGGCCGAGGTGCAGACGGTCGCCGTCGCCTTCAACGAGATGGCCGTCGCGCTGGAGGCCGGCGAGGCCCAGCGCCGGCATATGGTCGCCGACATCGCCCACGAGCTACGCACCCCGCTCACCGTCATCCAGGGCAACCTGCGGGCCATGCTCGACGATGTCTACCCGCTGAGCAAGGAGGAGGTGTCCACGATCTACGAGACCAGCCTGGGCCTGCGCCGGCTGGTAGACGACCTGCGCGAGCTGTCGCTGGCCGAGGCGGGGCAACTCGACCTCCAGGTGCAATCGGTGGCCGTCGCCCCGCTGCTGGCCCGCGAGGTCGCCCTCTTCGCCGACCTCGCCGCCGCCCAGGGCGTGACCCTCCAGGTGGACACGACTCCCGACCTACCCGCTGCGCTGGCCGACCCCGCGCGCCTCGCGCAGGTGCTCCATAACCTTGTCAGCAACGCCCTGCGCCACACGCCCGCCGGGGGCAGTGTGACCCTACGGGCGCAGCAGGATGGCGCGCAGCTGCGGTTTGTCGTCGCAGACACCGGCGATGGGATCGCCGCCGCGGACCTGCCACACGTCTTCGAGCGCTTCTACCGGGCTGACCACCACGGTCGCGCACGCGACTCCGGCGGCAGCGGGCTCGGGCTGGCGATCACCTGCCAGCTCGTCCGGCTCCAGGGCGGGGTGGTGGGGGTGGAGAGTGCCCCCGGCCAGGGCGCACGCTTCTGGTTCTCGCTGCCGGTCGCCGATACGCCAGGGAGGAGCAGCTGAGGCACGCTGAGGTCAGACGTGGCGCAGGATTAGTGCGGGCCTGTGAGACGAGGCGCGTGGGGCGCCGTCGGTTGCTCGGGGCCGACCTCGCCGGGAGCCGCGACCTCCTGCCCGAAGGTGTGATTCGGCAGGAGCGTGGCGCAGGCGAAGGCCACGAGGCCCGTGCCGAGCATCACCAGAAAGCCGCTGTGGATCGCACCGGCGAGGGCCGCACGTGCCGTCTCCAGCAGCGCCTCTGGCGAGCCACCGGTCAACGCTGCCAGCTTTGCCAGCGCCTCGGCACTGGTCAGGGCATTCGGGCTCGCTAACGCGCGTACGGCCGCCTCGGGCGCACTCGCCGGCGCGTTGGCGGCAAGGCCCGCCCGGTAGGCGCTCGTCACCAGCGTGCCCACCAGGGCGGTCCCCATCGTCGCGCCGATGGAGCGGATGAAGTTGGTCGCCGAAGTGGCTACCCCCAGCATGCGCTGATCGACCGCTGCCTGGACGGCCAGGGTCGTCACCGGCATCACCATGCCCATGCCCAGCCCGATGACGAAGACCGTCCCGGCGATCTGGAGCAGGCCCGACCCCGCCCCGAGCAGCGTCAGCAGCAGCATGCCCAGGCTTGCCAGCCCGGTGCCCGCCAGCAGGAACGGCTTGAGCCGACCGACGCGGGCGATCAGCTGCCCGACCACGATACCCATGCTCGTCATCGTGATCATCATCGGCATCATCACCGTCCCCGAGCTGCTGGCCGATGCGCCGCGCACGCCCTGGACGAACAGCGGGACGTAGAGGCTTACGGTGAACATGGTGATGCCGACGAAAAACTGAACCGCAGTGGACACGGCGACGGTACGGTTGCGGAACAGGCTCAGGGGGATGAGCGGATCGGTCGCGCGGCGCTCGATGGGCACAAAGGCCGCCCCGGCGACCAGGGCCAACACCAGCCCGCCCAGCACCAGGGGCGAGGCCCACGCAGCCCCCGCGCCCACCAGCTCGAGGGCGCCCAGCAAGCCGATCACGGCCA
>JBAXES010000191.1:0-7171 GCA_037140315.1 Chloroflexales bacterium | reverse complement strand
GCGCTGGCTTGAGCTGCGCGGGCTGGTGCAGTCCGATGCGGCTGGCCAGCCGGTGCGGGTGGTCGGCGTGGCCCACGATATCAGCGCGGAGCAGCAGCGCGCAGTGACCCAGGCGCTCCACGCCGCCATCAGCGATGCATTTGGCCCGACGCTCACGTTCGCCGCCACTCTGCAGATGCTCGCCCAGCTGCCGCTGCCCACGCTCGGCGAGTTCTGCGTGATCGCCCTACTCGATGGCGAGACCCTGGCGGTGTCTGCCGCCGCCCACGGCGATCCGGCCCAGCTGGCGCCGCTGAGCGATCTCCTGCCCCCGACGCCCCTGGAGCAGGCGCCCAGCGATCTGGTCGCGGTGCTGCGCACCGGCGTGGCTCAGATCCTGACCACACTGCCGCCCGAGCTGGGGCCATGGTTCGCCCCGCACGCGCCGCGCACCGCGCTGCTCGTGCCGCTCGCTACCCAGGGCCGCACCCTCGGCGCGCTCATGCTGGGGATCACTACGCCCGAGTGTCGCTATGATGCTGATGACATCGCTCTGGCCGAGTCCGTGGCGCGGCGCGGCGCAGAGGCGCTCGTGCAGGCCCAGCTCCAGGCGGCCGAACAGGCCGCCCAGCAGGTTGCCGCCGAGGCCCTGGCCCGGCTCGACGCACTGGTCTCCAGCACGCCGACCGGGATCGGCTACCTGGATCGCGATCTGCGCTACCAGCTGGTCAACCCGGCCCTCGCCGCGCTTAATGGCCACGCGCCCGCCGACCACCTCGGGCACCCCCTGGCGGAGATGATCCCAGTCCTGTCGCAGCAGCTGGAGCCGCTGCTGCGACAGGTGCTGGCGACCGGCACCGCCATACAGGGCTGGGAGATCAATCGGCCAGGGGACCCGGCTGATAGGTCTGCCAACACCTGGCTGATCAACCTGTACCCCGTCCATAGGCCTGCCAGCGAGGTCGTCGGCGTTGGGATGACCGTCACCGACATCACCCAGCACAAGCGGACTGAGGCCGCGCTACGGGCCAGCGAGGATCGCTTCCGCCTGCTCGCCGAGCACGCCCACGATGTGATCTACCGCTACCAGATCTGGCCGACCCCGGCGCTGGAGTATCTCAGCCCAGCTATTGAGCGGATGACCGGCTACTCACGCGAGGCCTTCTACCACGACCCCGAGCTGTACCGCCGCCTGATCCACCCCGACGACCTGCAGGCCCTCTCGACCCTCGCCGAGGACGCAAACGTCTTCACACAGCCGATCACGCTGCGCTGGCGGCATCGGGATGGGGCCACCGTCGGCTGGGGGGAGCTGAGCAGCTGGCTCGTGGTCGACGCGGCTGGCCAGTCCCAGGCGATCGAGGGTATCGCTCGCGACATCACTGCGCACCAGCAGGCCAAGGACGCGCTACAGGAGACCGAGCGCAAGCTGCGCGCGCTCATCGACGCCATCCCGGTCGGCATCTCGATCTTCGACGCCGAGGAGCGGCTCGTCTACACGAACCCAGCCCTGGAGCGCATCCTGCGCATGGATCGGGCCGGCCTGCTCCAGGGGACGCACCTCACACGTCAGTATGTGCGCCCCGACGGGACGCCCAGGCCCCCCGAGGAGCTCGCCCGCCACCGGGTCTTCCGCGAGCGCCAGGCCGTGACAATTGTCGAGAACGGCGTCCGCATCGAGACGGGCGAGCTGATCTGGGCCAGCGTCAGCGCGGTGCCGGTCGACTTCGCCGACTGGCGGGCGGTCATCGCCACTACGGATATCACCCCGCTCAAGCGGGCCGAGGACGCGCTGCGCGCGGCCTACGCCCAGCTGGCGAACCACGCCGCCCGCCTCGACAGCCTGCTCGCCCACGCGCCCATCGGCATCGTCCTGCTCGACACCGAGCTGCGCTACCAGCACATTAACGCCCACATGGCCACGTTGAATGGGCGCACCCCGGAGGCGCACATCGGGCGCAGCATCCGTGAGATGATCCCGCAGCTCGCTCCACAAATGGAGGCAGCCTACGCTCAAGTCCAGGCGAGCGGCAAACCCTTGGTCGACATCGAGATCGTTGGTCGGAGCCCGGTGGATCCTGGGGTGGAGCACATATGGAACCTCAGCTACTTCCCGGTTCGCACGTCCGATGGGGCGCTGGTGGGCATGGGCAGCGTGGTGACCGACATCACCGAGCGGCGGCAGGCCCAGCACATGCTGGAGCAGGAGCGCCAGCAGCTTGACGCCCTCATGCGCACCATGCACGAGGGGGTGCTCGCGTTCTACCCGGATGGTACGATTGCGTGGATCAACACAGCTGCCCTGCGCATGGCTGGAAAGGAGTACGTGCCCCCGGACACGAACATCTCCGCCCTCATACAGGCCCTCCCGATGCTGCCATACGACGCACACGGGCAGGAGATCCTGCCCGACACATCTCCGGATAAGCGGGTGCTGCGGGGCGAGTCGTTCACTGGCCTTGAGCTGGATCTTCGTCCGACCGGGCCGGGTGTGGCGCACTGGATCGCCGTCAATGGCACCCCGGTGTACGACGAGCGCGGCGCGCTCATCCTGGGCATGATCACCGCCCAGGATATCAGCGAGCGGAAGGCCAGCGAGGCTGCTATCCAGGCCCACAGCGCAGCGCTAAGCCGCAGCAACGCCGAGCTGACCCGCGCGGTGCGGCTCAAGGACGAGTTCCTGGCTATGATGAGCCACGAGCTGCGCACGCCGCTCTCCGTCATCCTGGGGGTCGCCGAGGCCCTGGACAATGAGATCTACGGGCCGGTCACCGAGCGGCAGCGGCAAGCTCTGGCGAGGGTCTCCCAGAGCGGGCAGCACCTGCTGGCCATCCTCTCGGACATCCTCGATCTGGCGCACATTGAGGCGGGCCATGCGACGCTTGATTGCCAGATCATCAACGCCGAGGAGGTCTGCCGCACCGCGCTCCAGTTTGTCCAGGCCGCCGCACAGCAGAAGGGCATGCACCTGCGGCGCAGCATAGAGCAGGGTGTCGAGGGGCTGTGCGCCGACACGCGCCGGCTGACCCAGATCCTGGTCAACCTGCTCGATAACGCGATAAAGTTCACCCCGGCGGGCGGCACGGTCGGCCTGGATGTCGCCGGCGACGCGGAGCAGGAGCGCATCGAGCTCACGGTCTGGGATACCGGCATCGGGATTGCGGAGGCTG
Source organism: Chloroflexales bacterium (assembly GCA_037140315.1). Lineage (GTDB taxonomy): Bacteria > Chloroflexota > Chloroflexia > Chloroflexales > Chloroflexaceae > Oscillochloris. The sequence continues at coordinate 4,022 of JBAXES010000191.1, read as the reverse complement.
ATCACGACCGGCTGTTCCAGCCCTTCACCCAAGTGGACGGGCAGCTCGCGCGACAGTACGGCGGCGTGGGGCTGGGGCTGACCCTCGTGCGTCGGCTGGTCGATCTGCACGGCGGCAGCATCCGTCTCGAGAGCGCCCCCGGGCAGGGCAGCCGCTTCATCGTCAGCCTGCCTTGGTCGGCCGAGGATAATGTGAGGCCACTGCTGCCCTGGACGTCACAGCCCCCGCCCCACACCTGGGCCATGCCACCCCAGGTGGTGATCGCGGACGACCACGAGCCCACCCTGTCCTTTTACCGCGACCTGCTCACGCAGCAGGGGTGTGCGGTGGCGGTAGCGCGCACGGGGGAGGAGGCCGTGGCGCAGATACGCGCGACCCGACCGGACGTGGCCATCCTGGACATCCAGATGCCGGAGATGGATGGGCTGACCGCGATCCAGCAGATCCGCGCCGACCCAGCCCTCGCCAACACCCCCGTCATCGCGCTGACCGCGCTGGCGATGCCGGGCGACCGCCAGCGCTGCCTGGCGGCGGGGGCGAGCGCCTACCTGATCAAGCCAGTGGGCCTGCACGCCCTGATCACGACGATAGTGAGCCTGCTCGCGGCGAGCAGCGCAGGCGAAGCGCAGCGCGATAGCTGGTGATGCACGCTGCTGGCAGCGGTTTATCCAATGCTTGCAAAGGGATCGCAATATAAAAAGTGCCTGCTTTCACATTGAATCAGATCGTCCTCGGTGCTATCATATACCTCACTGTGCGGGGCGGAGTATACCGCAACGCGACACCAGCCCGAAACTCCACTGAGGGAGTACTGCAAGGAAGCACGGTTATGATCCAAAAAGAAGATCTTGTCATTCGCGTCGCCGGCGAGTCGGGCGACGGGAGCAACGCCGCAGGCGAGATGCTGGCGCAGGCCGCCGCACGCTCGGGCATGCACGTCTTCACCTTCCGCACCACCCCCGCCGAGATCAAGGGCGGCCCGGTGATGTTTCAGGTGCGGGCATCTAACTCCCCCGTTCGCTCGATGGGTGACGCCATCGATGTGCTGTTTGCGTTCAACCAGGAGGCCTGGGACCTGAACCACCAGTCTCTGGCCCACAACGCGGTTCTGCTGTTCGACTCTGAAGAGTGGACGCCCCCTGCAGATTTCAGCGGCGTGGCCTATCCGGTGCCGATCGGCAGGATCGCCGTCGAGGCTGGCAATCGCCGCGGTAAGAACGTCGTCGCCATGGGTGTTGTTGCTGCGCTCTTTGGCCTGGGGCTGACCAGGCTTGAGGATATTGTGCGCGCGAAGCTGGGCAAGAAGGTCGAGTACCTCGAATCGAACCTGGCCGCCGTTAATGCAGGCGTCGCCTACGCCAAAAGCATCCAGAAGGTCGATACGTTCTGGATCGAGTCGGTTGGCGAGCACGAGCGCTATGTGATGACCGGCAATCAGGCGATCGTGGCCGGGGCGCTGCACGCCGGCGTTGGCTTTTTCGGCGGCTACCCGATCACCCCGGCCTCCGATATTATGGAGGGCCTCGCCAGCGCCCTGCCGAAGATCGGCGGCGGCTACCTCCAGGCTGAGGATGAGATCGCCTCGATCATGGCCTGTGTCGGGGCCTCCTACGCCGGCAAGAAGGCGATGACTGCCACCGCCGGCCCGGGCCTGTCGCTGATGGGCGAGGCGATCGGCTTCGCCAGCATGGCCGAGATCCCGGTGGTGATCGTGGACGCCCAGCGCGGCGGCCCCTCAACCGGCCTGCCCACGAAGACCGAGCAGTCGGACCTCAATATCGCCGTCTACGGCGGCCACGGCGACTCGCCGCGGCTTGTGCTGGCCCCCGCGTCGGTGGCCGAGTGCTTCCACCTTACCGCCTGGGGCTTCAACCTCGCCGAGGAGTACCAGACCCCGACGATTATCCTCACGGACTACTCGCTCTCTTTCCGCACCGAGACGATCGACCCCTTCGACCTGGAGCAGTACCCGGTGGTGAACCGCGTGCAGCCCGAGGGCGAGCTTGCGCCCAAAGCGTACCAGCGCTACCACATGAATGGTAGCTATATCTCGCCTATGGCGGTGCCCGGCACGCTCAACGCCAACTACACCGCCACCGGCCTTGAGCATAACCAGTACGGCAGCCCCGACTACACGTCTGAGAACCACGTTATGATGAGCGAGAAGCGCTGGCATAAGCTCGATGCGCTCAAGTCGAGCCGCGAGTACGTGCGCCGCTTCGGCGCCCCCGACGCCAGGGTCGGCATCCTCTGCTGGGGCACTACCGCTGGCTCCTGCCGCGGGACTATCCACCTGGCCATGCAGGAGGAGATCCCCGTGGCCATGCTCCAGGTGCTGATGCTCGCGCCCCTGCCGGTCGAGGCCATCCAGGAGTTTATCGACAGCGTGGAGGTTGTGATCGTGCCCGAGGTGAACTACCAGGGCCAGTTCGCCAAGCTCATCCAGGCCGAGCTGGGCGTCCGGGTGCAGAGCTTTGTCCACTATAACGGCATGCCCTTCTCGCGCCTCGATATCCTGCGCAAGGTGCACGAGATCCTGGGCATCGCCGAGCCGGTGGTTAATTAGTAGCGGGGGTTTGGGGGCCGCAGGCCCCCGAGAGACTCTTTTCTTTTCGCTCGGAGGGGCTGCGCCCCTCCGAGCCTCCCTTGGAGCGAGACAAACAATATGAGCAGCATCCCTATCCCCAACGTCGTCGTGCGCAAGCCGACCGACTATAAGACCGACCTCAAGCCGATCTGGTGCCCCGGCTGCGGCGACTTCGCCGTGCTCGCTGCGATGCAGCAGGCCCTCGCCGCGCTCCAGATCGACCCGAAGGATCTGGCGATCGTCTCTGGCATCGGCTGTAGCTCGCGCCTGCCCGGCTTTGTCCAGGCCTATGGCCTGCATACGGTTCACGGCCGCGCGCTGCCGGCCGCCCAGGGCATCAAGCTGGCCCGCCCCGACCTGACGGTGATGGCGGTCGGCGGCGACGGCGACTTCTTCAGCATCGGCGCCGGGCACCTGCCCCACGCCTTCCGCCGCGATATCAATATCACCTGCATCGTGATGGATAACGAGATCTACGGCCTGACCAAGGGCCAGACCTCGCCGACCTCGCCGCACGGCCACGTCACGAAGTCGACGCCGATGGGCAACCCGGCCTTCCCGATGCGCCCCCTAGCTCTGGCGCTCTCGAGCGGCGCGACGTTTGTGGCCCGCGGCTTCTCGAGCCAGCCCAAGCAGCTCGCCGAGCTGATCCGCAGGGGTATGGAGCACCAGGGCTTCAGCTTCATCCACGCTATGAGCCCCTGTGTGACCTTCTACGACACCTATAAGCTCTATAAGGAGCGGGTCTACCAGATCCCCGAGGATCATGACCCGCACGATAGAGAGTCGGCCATGCGCTACGCGATGGATGCCGAACGTATGCCCCTCGGCCTGATCTACCAGGCCCCGCCTGCTGAGCGGCCCGCCCCCCGCGCGCCCAAGGCGTTTGATACGCTGGGCTACCTGGCCCAATTCCTGGCGTAGAAATCAGTGCCCTGAGCCCAGCAGGCACGTGCTGGCGCTGCGGCAGCGCGGAGTAGCCGCGCCGCCGCAGCGCCAGTTTTTTTGTGCGAGCGCGAAGCTCTCCCGCGCCCTCACCGTCACAGAGGCCCCGCGACCAGCTATGGTCGTGGGGCCTCTGTGTGTGCATGGGTCGTAGTACGATCCGTGACCTTAGGAGGCACCCGAGTGGACCACTGGCCTATGGTCGTTAGCTTGAAAAGAGTATATAAAGAGCCTGGGACTAAAAGTTAATAAAAAGTTTAAACGCTTTCGGGCACACGACATCACACCGCTGCCCAGACGAAGGAGAAACCCATGCAACGCTCTTCGCGCAACATGCTCACGCTCATCATCCCGTCCCTAGGAGCCCTCGCCTTAGGTCTGATCTTCGCTCTCGCGCCGGCGTTCAACGCCCCGGCCGGCTCAGCGTCCGCCGCGTCGTCTTGCCCGGTCAACAAAAGCCACCTGGTCTCGTGGAAGGGCGGGCGCTGGT
>JBAXES010000190.1:0-7181 GCA_037140315.1 Chloroflexales bacterium | reverse complement strand
CATCCCGGCGGCATCCTCCGGGCTCGCCAGCGCCTCAAGGCGGGCGATGATCAGCGCAGCATCAGGCGATCCTGCGGACATACCTGCTCCTGAACGTGGACGACCTGCGCCTGGACGCCGATCTGGCCCGGACTGCGGCCAATCTGGTCGCTGGCACCGTCAACGCGGATGACTTCGATGCTGAGCGAATCGGCCGCAGCTCCGCGTCGCTGCTGGCCGAGTTGCACGCCACCCGCCCGCACGACGAAGACCCGGTGCTCATCCACGGCGACTACTGTCTGCCCAATGTGGTGATCGCCGACTGGGCGCTGAGCGGGTTTATCGACCTCGGACGCTGCGGGGTGGCGGACCGCTACCACGACCTGGCCTAGGCCGCGCGCAGCATCGAGCGCAATCTCGGTGCGGCCTGGGTGGCCCCCTTCTTCACGGCCTATGGGATCAGCCAACCCGACACCGCGAAGCTGCGCTCCTACCAGCTGCTCGACGAGTTCTTTTAGCGTGGCCCACCACCAGCGCCAATCCATGTTCACCCTGAAAGCGGGGCCGTCAGGAGCAGGGCTTCGATCACCTCGGTGGTCAATTCCACGTCGTGGGGGGCGATGCCCCAGGTACGCCAGGCGAGATCGAGTTTGCGCTGGTAGCGCCGCGCGTAGGCGTTTTGGTGTGGTGCTCCCACGGGTTGCGCAACGAGCTATCGCAGATCGGGAGCCTCGCATTATGGCGGCCTCGCTCGCGCTCCTAGTCTCAGTTACTAGAGGGGTGCGAAGGGCCTTGCCTCGCGGAGTGTGGGTGATGCTCGATGGCGTAGCAAAGCCACACCCGTTCAATGTGAATCTCGTTGCGCAACCCGTCGTAGGTGCTACCGCCCGAGCGTCAAGCGCTGCTGGATTGGGCCTGGCTACGTCAGCAGGCACTGGGGTTGAGCAGTGCCGAGATTCTAGCGGTGGAGCCAAAGGGCTGGCATCAGGTGGCACGGGGCAGTGCTGGCAGCGTAAGATGATTTAGTGTGCGCTATCTGATGAGCAGTGCATGTCCGAGGGCAAAAGACATTCCGGTCTCATCAATATATTAGACATTATCGGAATTACGTAGAGGCTCGTCAACGCTCATGACGCCGCCGCATCAGGACGTAAAATAGAACTTTTAAGCGTAATGGTCTATGGGCGTTCTGGACTAATTCCGATAATGTCTATTAAGGTGCGCGGCCGGCCGACGACCTACGAACGCTACAAAAGCATCATCACGCACCACCTGAAGCCACATCTGGGCCATCTGCGCCTGGATAAGCTAGCCCCCGAGGAGGTTCAAGCAATGTTCGAGGCGCTCCGCACGAAGTCTGGCGGACGGGCGGGATTCACCCCGCGTGCCCCTGCGGCCAAGACCGTCCAAAACGTCCGGATCGTGCTGCGCGCGGCGCTTAACCAGGCGCTCAAGTGGGGCAAGGTGACTCGAAACGTCGCCACGCTGGTGGATCCGCCCCGCGTTGAGAAATTCGCTATCGCCCCGCTCACCCGCGAGCAGGCGCAGTGCCTCCTCGATGCCGTGCGTGGCCAGCGTATGGAGGCACTGTATTGGCTGGCCCTTTCCCTGGGGCTGCGCAAAGGTGAGGTGCTCGCGCTGCGCTGGGCCGACCTTGACTTTACGCAGCGCACGCTGCGCGTGGTTGGCTCGGTGCAGGTGATCGGCAGCAAGATCCAGATTGTCCCGCCAAAGACCACCTCCAGCGTGCGGACGCTGCCGCTGCCCGATGTCCTGCTCCAAGTAGTCCTGCGCCACCGTGAGCTTCAGGAGCAGGAGCGCGAGGTATACGGCCCCGACTGGAACCGCCAGGATCTCGTCTTCCCCTCAACCAACGGGCTGCCGATCTGGCCGCGCAATGTGAATGTCGCCTTCAAGCGCGTCCTGCGTGCGGCTGGCCTGCCCGAGACGACGCGCTTTCACGACCTGCGGCATTCTTGTGCTACACTGTTGATCCAGCAGGGGGTACACCTGCGTGTTGTGATGGAGATTCTTGGCCATAGCTCGATCACAACGACCGCCGACACCTACGCCCACGTCTTCCCTGAGACCCGGCGCGACGCAGCGGCGAAGCTCGACGCACTCTTTCCAGACAGGGAAGAGACCGACGATGCTGACGATGCTGATGAGGCCGACGAGGCCGACGATGCTGACGATGAGGGCCAGGAGGGGACTGAGTAGGACGGGGGACTTTGGCTACATAGTTGGCTACATGTTGATCAAAGGGCGACATTGAACAGCGCTTTTTCTACATCAGGAAGCCATAGAAGAGGTATAGCCGCGTGACCGATACCAAAGTGATCTATTCAATGATGCGGGTGAGCAAGATCCACCCGCCGAACAAGCAGGTCCTTAAAGACATTAATCTGTCCTACTTCTACGGCGCCAAGATCGGCGTGATCGGCTCCAACGGATCGGGCAAGAGCTCCCTGCTACGCATCCTGGCAGGGATCGACCACGACTTCATCGGCGAGACGGCGATCTCGCCCGGCTACTCGGTGGGCTTCCTGGAGCAGGAGCCGCACCTCGACAACAGCAAGACAGTGCGCGAGATCGTTGAGGAGGGCGCGGCCGAGGTGGTCGGCCTGCACAAGCGCTACGACGAGATCAACGAAAAGTTCGCCGAGCCCGACGCTGACTACGACGCGCTGCTGGCCGAGCAGGCTGAGGTGCAGGAGAAGCTCGACCACCTCGACGGCTGGGATATCGACAGCAAGCTCGACCTGGCGATGGACGCGCTGCGCTGCCCGCCCGGCGACGCCGAGGTGGCCGTGCTCTCGGGCGGCGAGCGCCGCCGCGTGGCGCTCTGCCGCCTGCTGCTCAAATCGCCCGACATCCTGCTGCTGGATGAGCCCACCAACCACCTCGACGCCGAGTCGGTGGCATGGCTGGAGCGCCACCTCCAGGACTATAAGGGCACCGTGATCGCCGTGACCCACGACCGCCACTTCCTGAACAATGTGGCCGGCTGGATCCTCGAGCTCGAGCGCGGCGTCGGCATCCCCTGGCGCGGCAACTACTCCAGCTGGCTTGAGCAGAAGAAGCAGAAGCTCGCCAGCGACGAGAAGTCCGAGAGCCAGCGCCAGAAGGCCCTCCAGCGCGAGATGGAGTGGATCAGCATGTCGCCCAAGGGCCGCCACGCCAAGGGCAAGGCCCGCATCAGCGCCTACGAGCGACTGCTCAATGAGAGCCAGGACCAGCAGGATCGCGAGCTGGAGATCTTCATCCCGCCCGGCCCGCGCCTCGGCGACATCGTCATCCGCGCCGAGGGCGTGGCCAAGGCCTACGGCGACCGGCTGCTCTACGACAACCTCAGCTTCGACCTGCCCCCCGGCGGGATCGTCGGCATCATTGGGGCCAACGGCGTCGGCAAGACCACCCTCTTCCGCATGATCGTCGGCCAGGACAAGCCCGACGGCGGCAAGCTGACGGTGGGCGAGACCGTAAGCCTCGGCTACGTGGACCAGAGCCGCGACAGCCTCGACGGGCAGAAGAACGTCTGGGAGGAGATCTCCGGCGGGCACGACATCATTATGCTCGGCAGCCGCCAGATCAACTCGCGGGCCTACGTGTCGCGCTTCAACTTCGCCGGATCCGACCAGCAGAAGCTGGTGGGCACCCTCTCGGGCGGCGAGCGCAACCGCGTCCACCTCGCCAAGATCCTCAAGTCCGGGGCGAACGTGCTGCTGCTCGACGAGCCCACCAACGACCTGGACGTCCACACACTGCGCGCCCTGGAGGAGGGCCTGGAGAGCTTCGCCGGCTGCGCGGTGATCATCTCGCACGACCGCTGGTTTCTCGACCGGGTGGCCACCCACATCCTCGCCTTCGAGGGCGACAGCCAGGCATTCTGGTTCCCCGGCAGCTACTCGGAGTATGTTGCCGACTATCATCGACGTAAGGGCACAGAGGCTGACCGACCACATCGGATCAGCTATAGAAAGCTGGTAAGGTAATACCTCATGATCACCGCAGCGGATCAGATCTACGTCATTGGCCATATTAACCCCGACACCGACTCGATCGTATCGGCAGTCGGCTATGCCTGGCTGCTCCAGCAGGAGCAGCCGGACCAGCGCATCGTGGCGGCGCGGGCGGGCCACCTCAACCCGCAGACGACCTGGATCTTCCAGCGGCTCCAGGCCGACCTGCCGCTGTTCCTGCCGGACGCCTCGCCGCGCTTCCACAGCGTGGCCCAGCGCTACGACACGACCACGCCGGACAGCCCGCTACGTGAGGCGTGGACGATCGCGAACCGCACCGGCGGCGCGGCCCCGGTGCTCAACCCCGACGGCACGCCCTTCGGGCTGGTGACGGTGGCGAGCCTGTTCAACTTCCTGCGCGAGAAGGTGGGCATTCATGATCGCGGCGGCGACATGCGCGTCGGCGATCTGCTGACCCACCCCTGCCGCGAGGCCTGCGACGCCGAGACGCCGCGCTTCAAGGCGTCGGGCCGCATCCGCGACGTGCTGCCGCGCATCCTGCGCGAGGAGCGCGATGAGTTCCTGGTGGTGGACGACCAGGGCTGCTACGCCGGCGTCTGTCGCCAGCGCGATGCGATGCGCCCCAAGCGGCTGAAGATCGTGCTGGTGGATCACAACGAGGCCGGGCAGGCCCTCGGCGCGCTGGACGAGGCCGATGTGATCGAGGTGCTCGACCACCACCGCCTGGGCAACCCCAGCTCGATAGTGCCGATCAAGTTCACGGTGGACATCGTGGGCAGCACCAGCACGCTGGTGACGGAGCGGATCTCGGACGCCGGCCTGAGCGCGCCGCCCCAGATCGCCGGCATGCTCCTGGCCGGGATGATCTCGGACACCCTGCTCTTCACCTCGCCCACCACGACGGACCGCGACCGCCGCGCCTCCGAGCGCCTGGCCCGCTGGGCCTTTATGGGCGGGTCGCCCCTGGCCGGCGAGACGATCGAGAGCTATGGCCAGCAGATCCTCGCGGCGGGCGTAGACCTCTCCTCGCGCAACGCGGCCGACCTGGTGCAGACCGACTTCAAGCGCTACGAGTCGGGCAGCCTGAAGTTCGCCGTCACACAGATCGAGCTGTCGAACTTCACCCAGCTCGACGAGCGCATGGAGGAGCTGCGCATCGCCCTAGAGGCCATGCGGTCAGCGAACGGGCTCGACTTCGTGGTGCTGATGGCGACGAATGTGGTGGCCAGCTCAAGCCGGCTGCTGGTCAGCGGGGAAGTGCCGCAGCTCGACAGCCTGCCCTACCCGCAGCGCATCGACGGCACCCGCGCCGCCGACGGGGTGGTCTCACGCAAGAAGCAGCTGCTGCCCACGCTGCTCAGCGCCCTGGAGGGCTAAAAAAGAGGAGGGATGCAAGGGAGGGTTCCCCTCCCTTGCATCCCTCCTCTTTTTTATGGCATCAGCTCGGCCCCCAGCCGCCCCAGCTGCACGCGGTAGGCGGCGGGCTGCTCGGGGTGCGCCTCCAAGCGGTTGCGCTCAAAGTACTGCACGCGCCGCAGCCCGCCGCCCACATCCTGATCGAACGGCTCGCTGATCGGGAAGCCGAAGATCGCCAGGCCGCCGTTGCGCTCCCAGTAGGCCCGGAAGGGCGGGCAGAGGCTGTGGCCGGTCTCGGGAAAGTGGCGGCACCCCGCCGCTGGCGGGCCGCCCACGGCCTGGAGCGTGTGCCAGTCCACCCCCTGGCGGGCCAGGCTCTCGACGCCCAGCAGGCCGAGCTGCACATCGTAGGGCGGCCGGCTCTCCGGGTGGTACTCGAAGCGGTTGCGCTCAAGCCACTGCACCCGATAGCTCTTGCCGTCGCCCGCCTGCTCCACCCGCTCCGCGCTGATCGGGAAGCCGAAGATCGCCAGGCCGCCGTTGGCCTCCCAGTAGCGCAGGAAGGGGTCGCGCAGGCCCTGGCCGGTCTCGCCGAAGCTGCGCGAGCGCCCGCGGAGCTGGCGCACATAGATCGGGCGGCCGCTGAGGCTGAGGCGGGCCTGCTTGCCGGCCAGGCCGGTCTCGCCACCGTCGCGGTCGATCAGGGCCGCGCTCAGCCCCGCCGCCAGCGGGAAGCTGACGCCCTGCGCGCCGCCGAGGGACCAGAGCACATCCACGCTGCCGCCGTCGTCCAGGGCGAAGCGGTAGTCGGCCAGGGCGCCGGGGCGGTGGAGCGGGCCGGGGCCGGCGTAGCGGGCGAACTGGAGCTGGGCCACCATCGCGCCGTAGGCGTTGTAGGCCGGCTTGGGGCTCAGGTCGTCGCGCAGGATCGCCGCCGGCCCCCAGGGCTGCTGCGCCCCGCCGAACTTGTCCTCCAGCTGGAAGTAGCTCACGTGCTCGACGCCGGCGGCGGCGGCCAGCGCGAGGCTGCGCACCAGGTAGCTGGCCTGCTCATCCTCGCTCTTGGCGAACTGCGGCGCGCAGCTGCCGCCGCAGGTGCTCCAGCCCATCTCGGTGATCCAGATCGGCTTGCCGCCGCCGCGCGCCGCGGCCCAGCGCTTGGCCAGCGCGATCCGGCCGGTGAGGGTCACATCGAAGCCCTCGCGCACGTTGATCAGGCTCGGGTCGTCGGGGGCGTGGTCGATCAGCCAGGGGTGGATCGACAGGACATCGAAGCTGTCCCATCCGGCCAGCTGCACCACGCGGTCCATGAATCCGCCCTGCCCGACGGCGTCGAAGGTGTAGGCGCCGCCGTTGAGCACCATCGCCGTCGGGTCGGCCTGCTTGATCGCGTCGTGGGCCAGTCGCAGCATCTGGGCGTAGGCCCCGGCGTCGGCGTGGGGCAGCCAGGTGCCGTCGATGTCGGGCTCGTTCCAGATCTCCCAGGCGGCCACGCGCGGCGAGCCGGGGGCGTCATCGACGCCGTCGCCGTCGTAGCGCTCAACCACCTTGGCGGCCCAGCGGGCGTAGGCGGCCATATCGGTGGGGGCGCACCAGTACTCGGGCTGGCCCGTGTCCTTGGCGTAGCGCGCGCAGGCGGCGGAGCGGTACTCCTTGGGCGTCGTAAGCAGCATGCCGATAATGCCGACTCCGGCGTCGGCGATCTGGCCGAGGCGCCGGTCGTAGAAGCTATTCTCCGGCTCGCGGCCCCATGCGGCCCACGAGATCTCCTCGCGGGTCCAGCGCGCCCCGACCTGCGTGGCCATGCCCAGCAGGGCGGTGGCCTCGGCGTCGCTGCGCTCGCGCCCGGTGAGGTACATGTTC
>JBAXES010000189.1:0-7184 GCA_037140315.1 Chloroflexales bacterium | reverse complement strand
TCCGCCAGCGGCGGCGCCGCTCGTGGGCGGTGGTTAGGATAGCCCGCTTACGCACCGCCCCGTGCTTCTGCACCGCGCGCTGATAGAGCGTCCGCTGGTAGCCGCGATAGCCCATGTCACCGAGGGCGGCGCGCAACTGGGCCTGTCGGGCGATGCCGCCGGCGCGGGCGAGAGCTTGCTGGTAGCGGCGGAAGCCGTTCTCCCCGAGGACCGCGCGGATCTGGGCCTGGCGGGCCACCCCGCCTGCGCGCTGCGCGGCGCTCACGAGGGCACCTCGTCGGCGACACGGCCGACGGCGGCCAGGAAGCGCTGGATATCGCCAGAGTCACGCAGGCGGAAGCGCTCACAGTTGAGCGCGGTCACGCTGATCACGGCGACGCGGGTTAGATCGTTGGTGGCGTTGCTATCGGCGTCGAGCAGGACATAGGTGCAGAGCAGCAGCGGGAAGCCGCCGGCGCGGCTGTGGAACAGGGCCGCGCTAACCGGCGGCGGGTCGAGGAGCGGGTGCATGCAGGTTCCCTTTCGTCAGGGTGAATACCTGCACACAAAAAGACCGCCGCGGCGACGCGGTGGTAGGGGCTGTTGCGAATGAGCCAGCTGCTGATATATCTACAATGAGCCTAAAAAACAGCCGCGCCCTTCCTCGTAGGAAGAGCGCGGCTGCGTAGATGAAAGCTCCTGGGCTCACGAGAGCGGGGTGATCACCACGATCTCCAACCCCACCGCCTCAACCACGGCGTGAATCGTCGAGATCAGCGCCGCAGGGAGCAAGGTGTTATCCATAGCGCTTACCTCCTTCATGTCTAGAATGCCGTTGATACGGGCGACGACGAACCGGGCCAGAGTGAGCAGGCTGACGACGGCGAGAATGAGGAGCAAGGGACTTGAACCCTCGGCACCAACCGCTTTCCTCAGCCCACGAGCTTCCACTCTCTAATACGCCTGTCTGATGCCAGAAGTTACAGTCCTGCACCAGGCAGATTTTCACAAATCACCCTCAATAGCCTGGGGCACGAATTACCACCAGCCAGCGGTTCCGCGAGCGATTAGAGCGTCAAAGCCGATTTTAACCGCCTGTAAGCGCTCCAGAGAGCCACCAAACAGGCCGGCCTGTAGCAAGGGCCACTCAGCCCCCTGCGCTTCCAACTCTTTCTGAACCGCTATAGCGATGCCATATTGCGGTTGGTGCCGATCTCGCCAAGCGAAGGAACCGACTGGACCCCAGTAGTGCTGCCGATGCTCGGCCTGCTCCTCAATATCAGCGTAGACCAGTGCAAGGAGATACTCGAAGCGATCAAAGAGGCAGGTGTAGGTGTGATCGTCAGTGATATAGCTGGCAAGTGAGGCGCGTAGCACAGTGAACAGCCAGTCGCTCACCGGAGTGTAGTGTCGCTCCATCTTTGGAAGTCGCTTGCCAACCCCATCAGAAAATACTTTCATTGGATAGAGCGCCATGGCGAGGGGTGCCTCCCTTCGCTCATAGCGCTCGCGCACCTGAGGTCTGGTCAGGAGTGCCGCGAGGGTGTGATAGCGTCCTCCGGCGAGAGCGGCTATCCCACCGGCATAGAGCATGAGCAGCGCTGGATAGCGCCGAAGCTCAAGAAGGCCACTTGCGTAGGAGCCGGATACCTCAGTTGGCTGCGCGAGGCGCTCCAATGCCTTCACCCAAAGCGCGTCGTGCTGAGGCTCGCTCCAGAAGCAGCCATGAACAAAGAGGGCGATTAAGATCTCGCAGAGGGTCTCGTAGGACTGTACCTGGCGCAGGAGCTCGGCGCTGAAAGCGTCTTCGGTAGCAAACCCTTTCCGGCCTACGGGGAATTTTGTCTCGTCGACAATGACGGCTTGACAGCGCACGACCTCGTCCATCACCAAGTCGTGCAGCCGGATGCGATGACGCTCTTCAGGCAGGTACTGCTTCAGGCTCTCCACAGCGAGAGTTACTGACAGCGGATGTGGCCGGTGGTGCGCGACAAGCGCATCGACTTTCGCGGTCAGATCAGTGAAGGCGTTATCGGCGCCGGTGATAGTGATAACTTGCGCGCTGCGCAGGGTGACCAAATGTGCGGCGCGGTGAACTGGGGCCCCCCGGCTCATCCAATAAGTGGGGAAACGCCGATTAGAGCAACGCTCCAGCCCCGCACGCAATGCCTCGTCCCATTCGCCCGACCAGCCACAGACGATCAGGCCGTAGTCGTCGAGTACCCGATCCAGTAAACGATCCATCGGCGGGTCATACGTGGCCAGTTCGCTGTCTGTGTTACGGATGCGTGGGTCGAGGTAATCACCGTGCAGCTTGATAATGGCGCAGCGTGTGTGCTGCAGTGGGAGTGCGCCAACTGCCGCGTCCGTGGTGCTGATGACAGTTGGTACCACACCGGCGGCTTCAATCGCCTGCTCAAGCAGACGATCAAAGTTAGTGGTCAGGATAACCCGGATATGGCCGCTGGCAACGAGGCGGGCGATGGCGTGGTGAGCGGCAGTCGGTACTTTGCTTCCCCGTGCCCGCTCGTCATCGGTTGGCTCGAAGTAGCCCTTGAGCAGCTGCTGGCGAGCGGCGGGGCCGGGGGCAATCTGCTCCAGCAGATGAGAGTAGTTGGGCAGGGCGCCGAAACGGTTGGTGTACCACTGGGCCGGGTCATCCACATCGCCCGCGCCTTCCAGATGGGCGATCTGGCGGGTGAGATCCAAGATGACCTCCCAGCCTGTTGGGATCTGGGCGCTTCGCGAGATGCCAGAGCCAAGGAGCAGCGCGTATGCACCAGGAAGCGAGTATAGCGAGAAGGCCAGAGATATCAGTGGGTCGATCATGAGAGAAGTACCTCCAGGTAGCGAAGCAGGCGTTGATATAGTGTTAATATTACACTATTGCCGCGTCTTGTCAAGCCCTTTATAGCGCGTTCGTTCTATTGGACCCAAAAGCGTCGATCTCGTTCGGCAAAGCTCACCCGTTATACAGTATGTGCTATCATTCTCATAGATCCGCCGCCTGATCTGCTCTCACAATGCCGCAGACCACCATCGAACTGAAGATACGCACCCTGCCTGATGGTAGTCGCTATGCCGATGTTCGGCTGACTAGCGATCAGAGTGCCGCCCCGATCATACTGGCAGATCATCGACCAGTGGTGTTCGATGCGGAGACCCTACGCGCGGCGCTCAATGCCCCCGACACCTACGGGCGCCTACTTTTCAAGCAATTCTTCGCCGACCAGCAGTTGCGTAACGCCTGGATAAATGCGTACGCCTACGCGGCCTCTGGTGACCTCCAACTCCGGCTCAATCTTGATGCTGCTGATCCCACACTTCACGATCTCCGTTGGGAGACCTTGCACGACCCAGAGAAGGGCCAGCCAATCGCGCTTCACGAGCGGGTACTCCTCGCCCGCACGCTCGATAGCCCGGATCGCACACCGGTGGTCATCCCGCTTCGCCCAGCCCTGCGTGCCCTTGTGATCGTGTCCAACCCGAGCGATCTGGAGCGATTCAACCTTGCCGAGATAGACGTGGATGGCGAGGTCGGCCGCGCTCGTGCTGCGCTCAGCGATATCCCTGTAACCATCCTGGGCGATCATGCTGAGGCCGCTGGCCGGGCCACCCTGGCAAATCTCGCTGCGCAGCTGCGTGATTCTCCGCCGATTGTGTTGCTGATCGCCCACGGTACGCTTGCCACCGGAGAGCCGACACTCTGGCTAGAGCAAGACGACGGCACAGCGCACACAGTCGCTGGCACGGACTTTATCCAGGCCATCGAGCGCCTTGCTGTTCGCCCAATGCTGCTCGCCCTACTGAGCTGCCAGAGTGGTGGGCGTGGCTACGACGATACGTTGCGCGCCTTAGGCCCGCGGTTGGCTGTCATCGGTGTACCAGCTGTACTTGGCTTTCAGGGCAATGTGGCGATAAACACCTTGAAGACGCTGCTGCCTACACTGCTCACGGAGCTGCGTCGCGATGGGTGGATTGATCGATCGCTTGCCGCAGCGCGGGCTGCGCTCGGTGCACAGCAGCCCTGGTGGCAGGCCGTGCTCTGGCTACGAACAGACGGACGACTATGGGCTGAACGGCAGGGCACAACGCTCGAATCGGCAATGGAACGTTTTCATGCCATGCCACGCGACCACGTTCCGCCACCCGCGCCCCTGCCCGAGTTGCACCGTATGCCGCTTATTCCTAACCCCCACTTCGTTGGTAGAGAGAGCGACCTGCGCGACTTGGCGGTAATGCTAAAAGGTGAAGGCACTAATGCGGTCAT
Organism: Chloroflexales bacterium; assembly: GCA_037140315.1. Lineage (GTDB taxonomy): Bacteria > Chloroflexota > Chloroflexia > Chloroflexales > Chloroflexaceae > Oscillochloris. The sequence goes on along the minus strand of JBAXES010000189.1, from coordinate 2,935 downwards.
CGGCCAGGCAGCCGCAGTAACAGGCATGGGTGGGATTGGGAAGACCAATCTGGCGACGGAGTTTGCGTATCGGTATGGCCAGTTCTTTGCCGGTGGCGTCTACTGGCTTTCACTTGCAGACCCTGCCAATATCGATGCTGAAATAGCTGCTTGCGGCCATACTCTCGACCTCCCCAGCTTTGCTGATTTATCCCTGGCTGAACAGGTAGCTCGGGTACAGATGGCCTGGCGACAACCTATCCCGCGTCTGCTTATCTTTGACAACTGCGATGATGGAACCAGCGATTCGAGTCAGGCCGAACGGCTTATCCAGAAGTGGCGTCCGGCCAGTGGGGGTTGCCGGCTGCTGATTACCAGCCAGCGGGCACGATGGAGTCGCTCGTTGGACATTACGGTGCTATCGGTAGGTGTGCTTCACCGAACGGAGAGCATTGGCCTTTTGCAACACCACCGTCCTGATTTGGTCGCTAATGACCCGGCCCTTGATCGTATCGCTGATGAATTAGGCGACCTCCCTCTGGCGCTGCACCTGGCCGGCAGCTTCTTGGAGACCTACCGCGACAGCCCAACCTTCGGTGACCCTGTCAACTTTCTGTCGGATCTCCGTGATGCGAGGCTACTCGATCATGAAGCACTTAAGGGGATCGACGTCACCGCCTCGCCGACAAACCATGACCTGCATGTGGCACGAACTTTTGCGCTGAGCTATAACCGCCTCAACGTGGATGACCCAACAGACATACAGGCCATCAAGCTCCTCGCTCGCGCAGCTCTCCTGGCACCTGGTGAACTCATCTCACGCGAATTGTTATTGGCAACGTTAGAAATCACGCAGGATGATCGAGACAGTCGGCTTGAGGCTGAGCGTGGGCTCTTGCGTCTGTTGTCTTTAGGCCTGCTCGATGATGAAGAGGAGGGCGCGCTGCGCCTGCACCGCCTCCTGGCGGCCTTTGTGCGGCGCTTCTCATCATCCGAAGCTCAAGCGGCTGTGGAGCGAGCGGTGCTTGCGGCTTCAGAGGCCCTCAATCAACTCACGGTTCCAACCTTTCTGCCGGCAATCCAACCACACCTCCGACATGTCATTCAGGCAGTTGGCTCAAGGCAGGATGCGACCGCAGCTCGCCTTCACGCAAGCTGGGGGGAGCACCTGTTTTTACTCGGAAATGTCCGTGAGGCACGATTGTCTTATGAGCGGGCCCAAGTGCTCGCAGAGGCGACTCTTGGGCCAACACATGACCAGACGTTGCGAGCGCGAGACCGGCTGGCAATGCTGCTCAAAGATCTCGCCCGGTTTGATGAAGCACATGCGCTCAGTGTGGAAAATCTCGCATGCCGTCAGAGCCTCCCGACACCAAACCAGGGCGATATCGCCGAGAACCTGCACCTGATCGGCGATATCCTTCAGGGGCGTGGCGACTATGAGGAGGCGCGGGCACACTATGTACAGGCACTCGACTTGCGTGCAGCACATCTGGGTGAGTCACATCATCTGACACTCACGACGCTCACCAGCCTCATCATTCTGACACGGCTCATAGATCCGCAGGCGGCTGATAACTTGCTCGTGCGGGCGGAGCGAAGTGAGCAGTTGCTGCTTGCCAATCCATCGGAGGATGTGCTCGCGGGCGTGGCGATGGTGCGGGCGATGTTTCTCGCGCTCCTGCATAAGGATATGGCTACCGCCGATCTGCTGCTTGAGCGCGCACGGAATATCCATAGGCATCTCAGTACCACGGGCTCCCCAGATATCCCACGAGAGCTTCGCCAACTCCTCTTCGCTTCGACTCCTGAAGAAGCTGAAGCGGATGATGATCTGGAGATGTTCCTGGTACGTGTCTTCGGGGAGTTTCATCCACGAACCGCATTAGGTTTGATGGTTCTTGGCATGATTCATCACATGGGAGGAGAGCATGCGGAAGCGCGCCGTCTTTATGAACGGGCGCTTCAGATTCAGCAGCACTTGCATCGTGGTGATCATCTGGAGTTGGCCCAGTTGATCTGGTGGCGAGGGATACTTTTTGCTCAAAGTAGTCAGCGTCCTGCTGCTCGTACGCAGTTTCTTCAAGCAGTCAGCATGTATGAGCGACTGCTCAGTGCCAAGCATCCTACCACCTGCCGATGTCGGCAGGATCTGCATAAGTTGAATCAGCAGCCTCGGAGAAAGCGCTCTATGCCAAAGCAGTCGCGGCAGCACGGCAAGTCGAAACGAAGCAAAGTACGGCGAAGGTAACAGCATCGTCTGGGATCACCAAGGACGAGACTATAGATGCGTGAGCGCGATATCATGTCGCACAAGCAACATCGTGGTGTTCGCAGGCTAGAGCTTGCCCATTCTGTGATCTGAAGCGCCGTATAAAGTCGATGGCTCTGTTTCCTTGTGCAGCCATGCAATACTCCACATGCCATGCTATACTTGTCGCCAGCATAAGCCATGCCCACCCCGCTCGTATGCTGGCGTGGGCGCGGTGACAAGCGTGTGCTACGTCGGCTTATGAAGCACCCTCGGCCCCCCCGCAAGGCGCTTCATAGCCCCGCGTAGCGCTAACCCGGCTTATAGGTCTGGCATATCCCGCACATCGCACCCTCACCAGACTGCGCCCGCTGGATTCGTCCTACCATGCTGTCAGGCGTGCCGTGATGCGGCCTGGCGGCTGTCTGGATCGACGCCTTGCCCCGCATCTTCGACAACATCGAGCAGTCACTCCTCCCCGCGCTCCGCCAGACACTTGCGGTGGCCGACCGGGCAGACTTCTGCGTCGGCTACTTCAACCTGCGCGGCTGGAAGCAGATCGATGGGGTGATCGATCGTCGGGCCAGGTTGGCGGCGACCAGGATGGGGTCCCAGACCGGGGCGAAGGGCGGGGCATAGCTCAGATCGAACTCGGCCAGCTCGTCCACCGTCCAGCCGCCGTGCAGCGCTGCCGCGATCACGTCC
>JBAXES010000188.1:0-7215 GCA_037140315.1 Chloroflexales bacterium | reverse complement strand
CGATACCCCTGGTGATGGCGATCGCCTGCCGCTACCAGCGGCTGCTCCCCGCCGAGGCCCTGATGGCATCCACGATCAATGCCGCCCACGCCATCGGCATGGGCCACCGTGTCGGCTCCCTGGAGCCCGGCAAGGATGCCGACATCCTGATCGTCGACGCACCCGACTACCGCCACCTGGCCTACGAGTTCGGCGGGAACCTGGTGGGACAGGTGATCAAGCAGGGCAACGTATTGTAGGCGACATATCCATATGCACACCGACACCATCACCATCGACGGGTCATCCCTGACATTTGAGGATGTGATCGCCGTGGCCCACGGGCGACCGGGGCGCCCGCAGGTGGCCCTGGCCGACGGCGCGCGGCTGGCCGTGGCCCGCGCGGCCACCGCCGTGGCCCGCCTGCTGGAGCGCGGCGATATCGCCTACGGCATCACCACCGGCTTCGGCGCATTTAAGGACCGGCTCATCCCGCCCGAGCAGGTCGAGCCGCTCCAGCGCAACATCCTGCTCAGCCACGCTGTGGGCGCGGGGAGTCCCTACGACACGCCCCACGCGCGGGCGATCATGCTCATTCGCGCCAACACCCTGGCCCGCGGCCACTCCGGCGTGCGCCCGGAGACCCTCGACCTGCTGCTGGGCATGCTCAACGCCGGGGTACACCCGATCATCCCCGAGAAGGGCTCGCTGGGGGCCAGCGGCGACCTGGCGCCGCTGGCGCATATGGCCCTGCCGCTGATCGGCGAGGGCGAGGCCGAGTACGCCGGGGCGCGCCTGCCCGGCGCCACGGCGCTGGAGTACGCCGACCTCGTGCCGACCCGGCTGGCGGCCAAGGAGGGCCTGGCCCTGACCAACGGCACCGCCGTGATGTGCGCCCTGGGCGTGCTCGCCACCGCCCGTGCCGAGACGCTCGCGCACAGCGCCGACATCGCCGGCTGCCTGAGCCTGGAGGCCCTGCACGGCACGCCCCTGGCCTTCGACGCGCGCATCCACGCCCTGCGGCCCTTCCCGCGCCAGCAGGAGTGCGCCGCCTACCTGCGCCGCCTGCTCGAGGGCAGCGCCTTCACCCGCCGGCACGACCCGGCCAACGTGCAGGACGCCTACACCCTGCGCTGTATCCCGCAGGTCCACGGAGCCGTGCGCGACGCCATCGCCTACGCGCGCTGGGCCTTCGCCATCGAGCTGAACGCCGTCACCGACAACCCGCTGATCTTCGTGGGCGACTCGCCCGAGCAGATCGATGTGATCTCGGGCGGCAACTTTCACGGCGAGCCGCTGGCCATCGCCCTCGACTACCTGGGCCTGGCGATCGCCGAGCTGGGCAACATCGCCGAGCGCCGGGTGATGCGCCTGGTGGACTCTGCGAGCAACGGCGGGGTGCTGCCGGCCTTCCTCACCCGCCAGGGCGGCCTCAACTCCGGCTTCATGATCACCCAGTACACCGCGGCCGCCCTGGCCACCGAGAACAAGGTGCTGGCCCACCCGGCCAGCGTTGACACCATCCCCACCTCGGCCAATGTCGAGGACCACGTGAGCATGGGCGTGACCGCCGGGCTCAAGGCCCGCCAGATCATCGACAACGTGGCCCACATCCTGGGCATCGAGCTCATGGCCGCCGCCCAGGGCATCGACTTCCGCCGCGAGGCCCTCGGCCCCGCGGCCGTGCAGGGGCGCGGCACCGCCGCCGCCTACGCGCTGCTGCGCCAACACCTGCCCTTCATCGAGTCCGACCGGCTGATGTACCCGCACATCGAGCGGGCGCGCGAGCTGGTCGAGGCGGGCGCCGTGGCGGGGGCCGTCGACGCCGCGCTAGCGCGGTGAGGGTGCGGCAGCCCTACTCGAGGACAATGATGCCGAGGCGCAGGGCGGCCAGCACCGCCTGCATCCGGTTGGGCTGGCGCAGCTTGCCCAGGATGCTCTTAATGTGCGAGCGCACCGTCTCCTCGGTGACGGTGAGAGACTCAGCCATCTCCTTGTTCGAGCGGCTGGTGGCCATCAGGCGCAGCACATCAAGTTCGCGGGGGGTGAGCTGGGGCGGCAGCAGGGGCGGCTGGGGCGCGCCGCTGGCGGAGAGGCGCCGCAGGACGCGGCGGGTGATGCTGGGCTGGAGGTAGGCCTGGCCGCTGGCGATCACGCGGATGGCGTGGAGCAGCTCCTCGGCGGGGGCGTCCTTGAGCACATAGCCGTCGGCGCCGTGCTCAAGGGCGGTCATCACCTCCTGCTCGGCGTCCACGCCGGTCAGGATGAGCACCCGCGAGTGTGGGGAGACCGCCTTGATCGCGCGGCAGGCCAGGGCCCCGCCCATCCCGGGCATCTTCAGGTCGAGCAGCACGAGGCTGGGGCCGAGGGCGCGGGCCTTCTCCACGGCAGATAGGCCGCTCTCGGCATCTCCCACTACCTGGATATCCGCCTCTAGGTCGAGCATGCTCTGGAGGCCGCGGCGCACGACGGCGTGGTCGTCTACTATCAGGATGCGAATCATTGCCTCACCACCTGTCTGCTGGCGCTATGCCGCTGGCCCCACCTAACCGTAGCGGCAGCATCACCGTAATCGTCGTGCCCTCACCAATAGTGCTGTCGATGCGCAGCTGGCCGCCGAGGGCCGCAGCGCGCTCGCGCATGCTGATGACGCCGTAGCTCCCCACCGAGGTGCCATCGACCAGCGTGTCCGTCGGGTCGAAGCCTTGGCCGTTGTCGGCGATGCGCATCACCACCTCGGTGCCCTGGTAGAGCACGGTGAGCTTGGCCTGGCGGGCGGCGGCGTGCTTCACCACATTGTTCAGGGCCTCTTGCGCGATGCGGTAGAGCTGTCGGCGCACAAGGGTGGGCAGCGTGTCGAAGGCCAGATCGACCTGCAGGAAGAGCTGCGGCCGGGGCGGCGGCGCGATCTCCTCCAGGTAGCCGACCAGCTCATCCTTAAACCGCGCGGCGTCGAGGTCGCTGGGCCAGAGGTCGAAGATCGCGCGGCGCAGGGCCTGGGCCGCCTGCTGGGCCTGGGGCATCAGGTAGAGCAGCTGCTCGCGCACGACCTCGGGCCGCTCGGGGAGCTGGCGGATGCATGCCCCGATCGTGTAGGTGATCCCGTAGAGCTGCTGCGAGATCGAGTCGTGGATCTCCAGGGCGATCCGGTTGCGCTCCTCCTCGACGGCGAGGCGCTGGGCGCGGCCGACCACCGCCTGGATGCCGCCGATCATGACGGCGACGTGGCTGGCCACGTGCTGGAGCAGGTCGCGGTCGGCGACCGTGAGTGTCCGCCCGCCTAGCGGGTTATCGACGATCAGGATGCCGAGGGGCTGGCCGAGGAGCACGATCGGCAGCACCGCGTAGCTGTAGAGTCCGAGCAGGGCGTTTACCTGCGCGTCGCCCGTGGGCGGCCGCGCGTCTGTGACGAGCAGGGGCGTGCCGCCGCGCAGGGACTCCACCAGCAGCCAGCCCTCGTCATCGGTGGGCAGGCGGGCGGTGTGTGGCATGCGCTGGAGGTGGGCGCCGGGGCCGCTCGTGCTACAGAGCCAGCCGGTGAGCACCGCCTCATACGGGTCGAGCATGGCGAGGACGGCGCGCTCGTAGCTCAGATCGGTGGTGATCAGGGTGAGCACGCGCTCGTGGATCTCGGAGATGTCGCCGGACGACTGCATGGCTACGGCGAGGGCGTGGGTGACATGAAAGATCCGGCTGACCTGCTCAAGCTGCTCATGGCTGGCGGCCAGGGCGCCGTTGAGCTGCTCTAGGTCGGCGACGCGATGGCGCAGGGCCACCAGCTCGTCGGCGGGGTCCTCTTTGCTGTGGGGTCGATCTATCACCGGCGTATTATAACACCCGCCTTGCCATCGCTAGGATGACGATGCTCGACGCCCAGGGCGCGTGCGACGATACCCCCACCGGGTGGTTAAAGGTATGATAACTATTCACCTATGGGGGTGAGGAATCCCCCCCGGCTTGGTGATTTCCATCACAACGCAAACTGTTGTATTATAATAAAGAAGTATGAAACGTGTTCCCGTGAGAGCTTAAGGAGAATACAGGTATGGCCGGATCGAACGACGGCGCACCGAAGAGCCGATGGTCCTCGGGCGTGGCTCCCTATGTCGAAATGGGCTATTGGGACGCCGACTATCAGCCCAAGGACACCGACATCCTGTGCGCGTTCCGCCTTGTGCCTCAGGAGGGGGTTGACCCGATCGAGGCTGCCGCCGCCGTGGCTGGCGAGAGCAGCACCGCCACCTGGACGGTGGTCTGGACGGATCGGCTCACCGCGCACGAGCACTTCCAGGCTAAGGCATATCGGGTAGACCGTGTGCCCGGTACGGATCAGTATATCGCCTACATTGCCTACGATATCGACCTGTTCGAGGAGGCCTCGATCGCCAACCTCACGTCGAGCATCATCGGCAACGTGTTCGGCTTCAAGGCCCTCAAGAGCCTGCGCCTTGAGGACATGCGCATCCCGCCGATCTACACGAAGACCTTCCAGGGCCCGGCCCACGGCATCGTGATGGAGCGCGAGTTCCTGAACAAGTTCGGTCGCCCGCTGCTGGGCGCGACCACCAAGCCCAAGCTCGGCCTGAGCGCCCGCAACTACGGTCGCGTGGTCTACGAGGCTCTGCGCGGCGGCCTGGACTTCGTGAAGGACGACGAGAACATTAACTCGCAGCCCTTCATGCGCTGGCGCGACCGCTTCCTGTTCTGTATGGAGGCCGTCAACAAGGCTGCGGCCGTCACCGGCGAGGTGAAGGGCCACTACCTGAACATCACCGCCGGCACCATGGAGCAGATGTACGAGCGCGCCGAGTTCGCCAAGGAGCTGGGCAGCGTGATCGTGATGATCGACCTGACCATTGGCTACACGGCCATCCAGAGCATGGCTGCATGGTGCCGCAAGAACAGCGTCATCCTGCACCTGCACCGCGCCGGCCACAGCACCTACACCCGCCAGAAGACCCACGGCATCAGCTTCCGCGTGATCAGCAAGTGGATGCGCCTCGCCGGCGTTGACCACATCCACGCCGGCACGGTCGTCGGCAAGCTCGAGGGCGACCCGAACAGCGTCCAGGGCTTCTACTCGACCCTGCGCGACAGCAAGGTCGCGATCAACCCGGTGCAGGGCCTCTACTTCGAGCAGGACTGGGGCTCGATGCCGGCGGTGTTCCCGGTGGCCTCGGGCGGCATCCACGCCGGCCAGATCCACCAGCTGCTGCACCTGCTGGGCGAGGACGTGGTGATGCAGTTCGGCGGCGGCACGATCGGCCACCCCGACGGCATCGCCGAGGGCGCGGCCGCCAACCGGGTTGCGATCGAGGCGATGATCCAGGCCCGCAACGAGGGCCGCGACTACCTGAACGAGGGGCCGGAGATCCTTGAGCGTGCCGCCAAGTGGTCGCCCTCCCTCGCCAAGGCCCTCGAGATCTGGAAGGACATCACCTTCGACTACGCGAGCACGGACATGCCGGACGCGGTGGTTACACCCTCTTAGGACGGAGGGGCTTTGGGGAGGGCGAAGCCCTCCCCGGCCCTCCCCCTTCTCCTACCTAGATACGGAGCGAAGCGACATGCGAATCACCCAGGGCACCTTCTCGTACCTGCCTGACTTCGACGATGAGCAGATCCAGGCCCAGATCCAGTACTGCCTGAACAATAACTGGCCGATCGCCATCGAGTACACCGACGACCCGCACCCGCGCAATGTCTACTGGGACATGTACGGCCTGCCGATGTTCGACATCAAGGATGCCGTCGCGATCATGCAGACCCTGGCCGAGTGCAAGGCCACCTTCCCGGATCAGTACATCCGCGTCTCGGGCTATGACCGCTCCCTCGGTCGGGCGACCACCGCGCTCCAGTTTATCGTCAACCGCCCGGCGAACGAGCCCGGCTTCTACCTGGATCGCCAGGAGGTGAGCGACCGCCAGATCCGCTACACCATCCGCTCGCACTCCGTCACCCGACCGCGGGACTAAGGTCACACTATGACAGATACCCCAGCGACCCAGGCCGATCAGATCGACCTGGATCAGGTGTGGCAGAGCTCAGACATCCAGGCCCTGCTCGATAAGCTCAACGAGGAGCTTATCGGGCTGGTGCCGGTGAAGACGCGCATCCGTGAGATCGCGGCGATGCTGCTGGTGGCCCGCCTGCGCGAGCAGCATCAGATGGCCACCGATCGCCCGACCCTGCACATGAGCTTCACCGGTCGCCCCGGCACTGGCAAGACCACCGTGGCCATGCGCATGGCCAAGATCCTGCACTCGCTCGGCTATGTGCGCAAGGGCCACCTGGTGGTGGCCTCGCGGGATGACCTGGTGGGCCAGTATGTGGGCCACACCGCGCCAAAGACCAAGGAGATCCTGAAGAAGGCGATCGGCGGGGTGCTCTTCATCGATGAGGCGTACTACCTCTACCGCCCGGAGAACGAGCGCGACTATGGCCAGGAGGCGATCGAGATGCTCCTGATGGCCATGGAGAACCAGCGCGACGACTTCGTGGTCATCCTGGCCGGCTACAAAGAGCGCATGGACACCTTCTTCCAGTCCAACCCAGGCTTTCACTCGCGCATCGCTCACCACGTCCACTTCCCAGACTACAGCATCGACGAGCTGGTGCAGATCGCCGAGCTGATGGTGCGGCAGCAGATGTACGCGTTCGACGACGACTCGCGGGCGGCCTTCCGCGAGTACATCGAGCACCGCGTGCAGCAGCCGCACTTCGCGAATGCCCGCAGCGTGCGCAACGCCCTAGACCGGATCAAGCTGCGCCAGGCGAACCGGCTCATCCGCGCCGGCGGCAATATTCTGACCAGCGACCTCGCCCGCATCGACGCTGAGGACGTACGGGCCAGCCGAGTCTTCCGCGGCGGCACCTCTGTTGCACCAGAGACGCCGGCCTAACGGAGCGGTGCTGCGCGACCCTAACCCTTCCAGAGGTTTGGCAGCGTCGCTGCCAAACCTCTGTGGCAAGAACCGTCATATCGCTCTGCTGAAGGCGTGTAACACCCTTCGCGGTAGCGATGTCTATCGAACCGACACACCGACCGCGCAGGTTTAGTAGAGAAAGCGATCAAGCTCATGCGCAAGCGACCGATTATCCTGGGGATTGTGGGGGACAGCGCCGCCGGCAAGACGACGATCACCTCCGGGCTGGTGAAGCTCCTCGGGGCTGACCGGGTGACCCACGTCTGCACCGACGACTACCACAAGTACGATCGGCGCGAGCGCGCCGCGA